>NZ_JBVYOL010000017.1:0-175152 GCF_056120505.1 Paenibacillus sp. sgz302164
AGTGAAGGATCGCTCTTTCAAACGGAACAAACAGACAAAAGCTAACAAATTCACGAAGACCAAGCGGCGGGGGCTATAACCGCTTAACCTGACAACATTGGGGGTTAGATCCCGTGCATAGGGCGTGAGGCATCTCTCCCCCAACGCACGTCGTGGCTCTCCACGACGGGGGCGCCAAACCCCATGCGTGGGATGCGAGGCCGGGGCAGCCGGCCGGTCGTGATTTGATTTTATCCAAAATATGATGGGGTGGATACGATGATGGTAAATGAGAGTATGACAGCGAGCGCCGAAGTTCAGCTTCCACGGGATTGCACGTTTACGCCTCAAGATTGGCAAGTGCTGTCCAAATATTGGTATCCGGTAGCCGCAGTCAGCGAAGTGGGGGATAAGCCGCTTGCTGTCAAGCTTTTGGATGTAAAGCTCGTGTGCTACCGCAGCAACGGCAAAATCGTGATTGCCCGGGACCTCTGCTTTCATCGCGGTGCCCCGTTGAGCATGGGTTGGGTGGAGAACGGGGAAATCGTCTGCCCCTATCATGGCTTCCGTTACAATTGCGAAGGCAAATGTACAGCGGTTCCGGCGCATCCGGACGCTAAAATTTCACCGAAATTGAAATTGATCGTATACCCGGCCGTTGAACGATACGGCTTGGTATGGACCTCGCTTGCTTCAACGGAAGAACAGCTTCCATCGTTTCCCGGATGGGACGATCCGGATTATATGAACGTGCTGCCGCCGAGTTTCGACATTGCGGGATCGGCAGGGCGGCAGATGGAAGGCTTTCTGGATGTGTCGCATTTCGCCTTTGTGCATACCGAAACATTTGGCGACCGCAACAACACCGAAGTTCCCCAATACAAAGTAACGCGTGAAGGCAACCAACTGTTGGCCGAGTATTGGAGCACCGTCAGCAATTACGGAAGAGGCCAGGAAAATCCGGCGCCGGACGGATTCATGTGGCTCCGCGAATTTCACGTATTCCCTCCGTTTGCAGCTTCGCTCACCGTACATTTCCCGAATGACGGCAAGCTGATGATCTTGAACTGCGCATCGCCGGTTTCGGCGCGCTATACGAGATTGTTTTGCCCGATATCGCGAAATTTCGATAAAAACGCGCCCGTCGAGGACACCATCAAGTTTAACCTGCAGGTGTTCCAAGAGGACCGGGATATGGTCGAAGCGCAGACGCCGGAAGATCTGCCGCTTGATTTGCAAGCCGAAGCGCATATTCCGGCGGACCGCACCTCCATCGCGTACCGCCAGCTTCTTACCGAGTTGGGGCTCGGCAAAACCTACACGTCATAGAAGGCAAAACCCGGCCCGACATGCTGTAGATGTGCGATTGACCGAGAAAGTCACGATACTTGGCCAGGTAGCCGGAGGAGGCGCTACAAAAAAACTGCGAAAGTGCAGGCTTTTTCCGTAAAAGGGGCCCGTTTTGGCGAAAAGCCTGCGAAAGTGCAGGAATTTCTGGTGAAAATGAGCTTGGGCCCGTATGTTCGATGAAATTCCTGCACATTTGCAGGAATTTTTCGCTGCTGGCGTAAGCACGAGCAAAAACCTGCACATTTGCAGGAATTTCTCACTGCTGGGGTAAACACGCGCAAAAACCTGCACATTATACGAAAATAGACGCAGTAAGCCTGAATTATTTCATTCCGTGGGGCTACGTCCACGGCGTCATGGGGGTTTTTGCAGGAATTTCTCGTTACAGGGGGAAGCACGCGCAAAAACCTGCACATTATACGAAAATAGTCGCAGTAGACCTGAATTATTTTCATTCCGTGGGGCTACGTCCACGGCGTCATGGGGGTTTTTGCAGGAATTTCTCGTTACAGGGGGAAGCACGCGCAAAAACCTGCACATTATACGAAAATAGTCGCAGTAGACCTGAATTATTTTCATTCCGTGGGGCTACGTCCACGGCGTCACGGGGGTTTTTGCAGGAATTTCTCGTTGCTGGCGTAAGCACGAGTGAAAACCTGCACTTTATACGAAAATAGAACGCAGTGTGCCTGATTATTTTTATTCTGTGGAGTGACGTCCACGGCGTCATGGGGGTTTTTACAGGTTTTCGCCGCGTTGCCGAGTAGATGTGCTTGCGAGTAGCGGGCGAGTCTTTCGACAGCCTGCGATGGCGAGCGATGGTGCAGGAATGTTTTGTGACTTGTATGTTTTGCAGGAATTGTGCACGTTGCCGGCTTCAGCGATGGGCTAGCGAGTTTGCGACAGGTCTTAGAAATGCTCCGAAAGGAGCATTTTTTTACCACATAAGAATGTTTAAGTTCTTTACAGCGCTAAAGCGCGTAGAACAGCACTCTTATTGGCGAATAAACCTACCTCTGAACGCGGTCGCTCATCTTCGAAAAGACCTCGATAGAGGTTTATCTCACTGTTTAGGAAATTATGATTTTTGTTGCTTGTGGATAAAGTGTGCATAAAGTTGGGGGTAAGTGCTTTGTCAGCCGTCGGGGTGATTTTGTTCTTTCAAGGTCAGGATTTCCACGTATGGAACCAAGTCGGACCGGGGAACCTATAGCGAGTGGTGCATGAGCAAATTTTGGTGGAATCAGTTTCTTCAATCGGGGGAATTTGCCGGGGGAACTTGCGGCGAGCGTTCTTCATTATTTTGTCTGCCAGATGGTCGGGGTAGTGTTTTTTGTCTGTCCGATGGTCGAGGTATCGTTTATGAGGCATTCCGGCAGCCGCCCCCCCAAAAAAAATTATCCCCGCTAACAAGGTGCACGCTGACGCGTGTTTTTTTGTTGTATCGGTGCGATGCGGGAGCGTATCGTTCACCCAAAAAAAACGGACATGCGCCAAAAAAATGTGTACATTTTGTATGTCTATACACCCTATATATAATAGCCTTATAGGATTTTGTATTGTTCAGCGACCTGTTTCGTCTCTTCAGGCCGCTGATTGGCGTTGCGGAACGCCGCACAAAACGAAAGCGACGACAGGGGGGGTCAGCATGAAATCTTGGATGCGTTTACTTCGCAGTAAATTACGTTTCCAAAAGCTTAGAAGCCGCTTTCTCGCGGCGATGATTGTCGTATCTTTGCCCCCGCTGTTCATACTGGGGTACATTTCCTTCAATATCGCCAAAAGCACGCTCATGGAGACGAACGCGCAGACGAATGAGGATCACTTGGAAACGTCCAGCGAAGTGGCCGATTTGCTGCTGCGAAATATTGTCAATCTGCACCGGTCGATCGTGATGAACGACGAAATGCGGGGCGTGCTGAGCAGCAGCAACACCGGCAGCGGCACGCAGCCGATCTTCGGGCAAGGCAGCTCGCTGGAATGGACGCCCAGCAGGCTTCAGAAGCTGGTCAATAGCAATCTTTCCGACACCAAATTCGTGAATTCCGTCTGTGTATTCAATCTCGATTTCCGGACGTTTTGCACCGGGCGTTCCGATGATGCCGGCATTTATGAGAAACCGAACAAGCAGGCGCTGATCCAACAAACGGAGTGGTATCGAAACGCTTTTAACGCCCAGGGGAGGGTCGTCTTTTTCGGCTATGACGTGCTGGGGGAGTCGAAGGATTCGTTTTCTACGGTAAAACTGTTCCGGGATGCTTCCGATCCGAACGGCGAGCCGATCGGTCTGCTCGTCGTCAACGTATCGAAATCGATATTCAACAACATATTTAATGCAAGCAACGATTACGGCGGCTTTATGGCGCTCGAACCCGATCAGGGAAAGACCAACATCGTATTTAATAACGGCATGCCGGATTTGCCGTCTTCCCGGGAAGGGGACCTTGGCGCCGTGCTTAGCGAACTGCGGGACAACGGATTTTTGATCAGCCAATATCAGAATCAGACGACGGGCTGGACCTTTGTCCACTTGATTAAAATTCAGGAGCTGCTGAAAAAATCGAATAGAATCGCCATGGTCACAACCTCCATCGCGGTTTCGATGGGATTCGTCGCGCTTATCGTATCTATTTTTATTTCCGGCACCATTACCCGGCCGCTCCTGCAGATCAAAAAAATGATGGTCGAGTGGACAAAAGGAACCCGCGATTTTACGGAGACGTTCGAACAGGATGAAGTCGGAACGATCGGCGAGACGTTCAAGCGGCTGGCTTCGGAAAACAAGGATTTGAACGAGCGGCTGACCCTCTCCGAGCTCAAAGAGCGCGAAGCCGAATTAAGGGCGCTGCAGGCGCAGATCAAGCCTCATTTTTTGTATAACACGCTGGATTCGATCTACTGGATGGCTACACTGCAAAAAAACAACGATATCGCCCAAATGGCGGTCTCTTTATCGGAAAGCTTCAAGCTGAGCTTGAATAAAGGGAAAGATATGATATCGGTGTTCAAGGAATTGAAGCACATTGAGCATTATATGACGATACAAAATATCCGGTATGACAACCGATTTCAATATGTGGAAGAAGTGGAGCCCTCCATCATGGGGATGGAGATTATGAAGCTGCTGCTGCAGCCGCTTGTCGAGAATGCGATTTATCACGGCCTGGAGCCCAAAGTCGGGGACGGCACGATTCGTCTGACCGGCAGGAGGGAGGATGGATTTCTTATTTTTACGGTCGAGGATAACGGGGTCGGCATTGAAGATATGAAACGGACGGAGCAGGGGTACGGCTTGCGGAATGTGCGGGAACGGCTGCTTTTGTATTACGGAGCGAGCAGTTCCATGACGATTTCGAGCCGGGTGAATCAAGGGACGAAGATCGAAATTCGCTTTAACCCAATTATGGAAAAGAGGGATGACTGATGCTGAAAGCAGCCGTATTTGATGATGAATATATCGTGCTCAAAGGCCTTCGGGAAATGATCGATTGGGCGGGCTTCGGCATCGAACTGGCCGGTACCGCAAGCGACGGTTTGTCCGCGCTGTCTCTTTTTCGCAGCGAGCGGCCGGATATGATATTTACTGACATTCGGATGCCGGGCATGGACGGGCTGCAGCTGATCGAGGAGGTCATGCGGGAAGCACCGGAGACGTATTGTGTCGTGTTCAGCGGATTCAACGAGTTTGAATATGTGAAAAGGGCTATCAACCTGGACGTTGTCGATTATTTGGAGAAGCCGATTACGATCCAGAGCGTGGAAAAAGCTATCCGCAAAGTGCTTGACCGTATTGGCCGGCAAAAGGAGATCCGGGAATTAAAGCGGGCGTCGCAAAATAACAGGCGGGAGCTGCTCGAAAAGGCGACGCTCGATCTGCTGCTGATCGGGGCGGAAGCCGAGGCGAAGTGGCGGGAGAGCTTCGGGCCGGACGCGCAGCGGGTGCAGGCCGTAACCGTCATCGCCGCTGCGGCGGACGAGCTCGTGCCTCCGGAGGGCGCTGCGTACGATGCGGTCGCCGTCAGGCACGGGCAGGAGCGGATGATCGTTTTTTTTCATTACGACGTTCCGGCGCAGGAGTTCTGGGAGCATGCGATAGGCGAATTCGAGCATGCCGAAATGCCGGTCGGCAGCGGCGGGACGAAGCTGCGCGTTTCGGAAGCGTCCCTCAGCTGCAAAGAGGCGCTTCGCGCGCTGAGAACGGCGCGTTTTTTGGGCGAGAAGGGGATGATACGCTTCGAGGATTTGGGCGACCTTGCGGATGTGCCCGAAGGGGTGACGGAGCGGGAAGAAGCGATCATTCTGAGTCTGCGCTCTGGCAACAAAGCGGTGCTGCTTGAGCAGATCGACAGCTTTATTCAATGGCTGCAAAGCGGGAAGTTCGATCCGGAAGTGACGGAGCATGAGATGCTCAAGCTGATTTATTTGCTGCTGGAGGAAGCGAAAAAAAGCGCCGGAGACAAGTCTTTCCGGCTGCATGACAGCATGCCGCATGTCGAGTTCGGCGAAATGGCCGCGAAAGGGCGGGTCGCTGAATGGTTCCGCAGCCAGATCGAGCGGATCGCCGACGTCACAATCGATGCCCGTGGCGATTCGCGACATGCCGCCGTCGTCCGGGCGTGCCATTTTATCCGGCAGAATTGCACCCGTGATTTGACCCTGCAGGAAGTGTCCGAGCACGTGGGCATGAACCAGACGTATTTCAGCGTGCTGTTCAAAGAGGAGATGGGCGAGTCGTACATCAAATATGTGACCCGGTACCGGATGGAGCTGGCCAAATCGCTGCTTGGCAAAGGCTTGAAGGTGAACGAAGTCAGCGAGAAGGTAGGCTATCATACGTATAGACATTTTTCCGAGGTGTTTAAAAAGTATACAGGGGTAGCGCCGGGGCAATATAAAGAGCAGCATGTACATTATATGGATATACGTGCACATTCAGAAATAGATGCGGTGCAATCAGAAAAAAACGGACATGAAACAAAAAAATGAAGCACTGCCGCACCCCATGAGCCGGTATTACAATAAAACTGCAGGGGGATCGAACTCTGCACAACAAGTCAACATCATAAGGGGGCTTAACCGATGAATAAAAAGGGAACAAAGCTTGTCGCGTCATTGTCAACCGCGGTGCTGCTTTCCGGCGCGCTCGCAGGCTGCGGCGGCGCATCGCAGCAAGCCGGAGATAAAAGCGGACAACCGGCGGCTCAAACCGACGCTTCGGGGAAAAAAGTGACGATTTCGCTGCTTGTAGACAATTCGCAGGATGTCGTCAATACCTCCAACGCGGTTGTCGCGGCATTTGAAAAGAAATATCCGAATATTCATGTTGAAACGGAAACCCGTCCGGGCGGCGGCGAAGGCGACAATATCGTAAAAACCCGTCTTGCTACGGGGGATATGTCCGACGTTTTCTGGTATAATGCCGGTTCTCTTATGCAAGCGCTTAATCCGGAGCAAAACTTGCTGGATCTGACTAACGAGCCGTTCATGGCGAATGTGATCGATTCCTTCAAGCCTACGGTTACTTTTAAAGGCAAAATCTACGGGGCCCCGCAAGGCTCGACATCGGGCGGCGGCTGGTTTTACAACAAAAAGATTTATGCGGATCTGGGTCTTTCCGTTCCGAAAACGTGGGATGAACTGATGGCCAATAACGAGAAGATCAAAGCGGCCGGCATTACGCCTGTCATCGGCTCCTACAAGGATGATTGGACCTCTCAGATCGTCGTGCTCGCGGACTATTACAATGTGCAAGCTAAAAATCCGAAATTCGCGGACGATTACACGGCCAACAAAGCCAAATACTCGACCGATCCGGCCGCTCTGAGAAGCTTTGAGAAGCTGGAGGAACTTGCGAAGAAAGGGTATATGAATAAAGACTTTTTGGCCACGAATTATGATGCCGGTTTGAAAATGCTGGCGGAAGGCAAGGGCGCGCAATATCCGATGCTTTCCTTTGCGATTCCTACTTTGGAACAGAATTATCCGGACAAAATGAAGGATATCGGCTTCTTCGCACAGCCCGGGGACAGCGCGGATCAAAACGGTTTGACCCTTTGGATGCCGAATGGAGCTTATATTTACAAGAAGAGCCAGCACATCGAAGAAGCCAAGAAATTCCTCAACTTCACCGCATCTTTAGAAGGCATCGCCGCGACGCTTTCGGTTTCCAAGCCTACGGGACCGTATGCGATCAAGGACGCCAAGCTTCCTGACAATGTATCGCAAGCGGTTAAAGATATGTTCCCGTATTTCAATTCCGGCAAAACGGCTCCGGCGCTGGAGTATGTATCTCCTGTCAAAGGCTCCAGCATGCCGCAAATTACGACGGAAGTCGGCGCAGGCATCAAGACGGGCAAACAAGGCGCGGAGGCATACGACAAAGATGTAGAAAAACAAGCGAAGCAGCTTGGTCTTCAAGGATGGTAGTCGCTAACGGATAGAATCTGAGGGGAGCCCGTCCTCATGCAAATTGGATGCAGGACCGGCTCTCCTTCTTTAAGATACAGGGGTGAACTCGATGACCAAGATTTTCAAACGCACGTATTCATACGCTTTTCTGATCCCGGCGGCGGTTGTTTACCTGGTGATCTTCCTGCTGCCAACCGTCATGTCCTTTTTCTTCAGTTTGACCAGGTGGAATTTGGCGGATTGGCAATTTATCGGTTTGGACAATTTCAAAATGTTTTTCCAGGAAGCATCGCTCGTTATCGGCTTCAAAAATACATTCATTTACGCGGTCGTCACTTGCGTCCTGAAAGTGGTTTTGGGACTTTTGCTGGGCGTATTTCTAACTTCAAAAATAAGAACCAAAGGTTACCTGAGGTCTGTCATATTTTTCCCGACTTTGCTTAGCGCCATTGCGGTCGGCATTACTTTCAGCATGATGATGCATCCTACTCAAGGCTTGATCAATACTTCGCTAGCCGCGCTCGGCATCACCGGGCCGGACTGGTTGGGCGATACCCGCATCGCGCTGTTGTCCGTAGCGCTGGTGGACGTCTGGAAAGGCGTCGGCTTCGCCACCGTCATTTACATTGCCGGAATCATGTCGATTCCTCAAGACTATTATGAAGCGCTGGAAATCGACGGCGGCGGCTCATTCCGCAAGTTTTGGAACATCATCCTTCCGCTCAGCCGTCCGGCGACGAACTCGGTCATCATTTTGGCGTTTATCGGCGGATTGCGCTCTTTTGACCTCGTATGGGCGATGACCAAAGGGGGACCGGGCTTTACGACCGACCTCATCGCTTCGATCATTTACAAGCAGTACCAAGGCGGCTATTACGGTCTGGCGACGGCAGGCAACGTCATTCTGTTTATTTTCGTCACGGCATTGGCTTTCCCGCTGTATACGTACTTGAATAGAAAAGAGGTTGACCTATGAGCAAAGGGATAAGAAGGTTCAGTGTGGAGGCCGTTGCCGTTCTTCTGACGGTTGTCGTTTTCTGGATCCCTTTTTATTTCGTTATCGTCAATGCGATCAAGGATAAGCAGGAATCCTCGCTCTTGAACTTGGCGTGGCCGACGACGATTCATTTTTGGGACAATTTAAAACAAGTGATCGCTGCGCGGGATTATATGCTGATAAGGGCGTTCTACAACAGCACGCTGCTCACGGTCGTATCGATCGTCGTGCTCGTTATCGTCTGCGCCATGGCCGGGTACGTCATGCAGCGCAGGCAGGACAGGGCTACGCCGTGGCTGAACTTTCTCGTCCTGTCGGGACTGATCATTCCGCCCGCCATCGTGCCTACGATCTGGGTGCTGAACGGTCTCGGACTGTTTAAAACGATGCCAGGACTTGTCCTGGTCGAGGTTGCGCTCGGCTTCCCGTTCGGCGTCCTGCTCTACAAAGGCTTTATGTCCGCGATTCCGCGCGAGATCGACGAGGCGGCGGTCGTTGACGGGTGCAGCGGCTTCAAGCTGTTTTACCGGATCATCCTCCCTTTGCTTCAACCTGTTACCGCAACGATTATCGTCACTTCTTCGGTCGGCATCTTCAACGACTTTACGAATCCGCTGTACTTTTTCCCGGGAGCGAAAAACGCTACGGTGCAGCTTACGCTTTACAATTTCCAAAGCCAGTACGTCACGCAGTGGAACTTGCTGTTTATGAATATTTTGCTCATTACTTTGCCGCCGCTGATTTTGTTCATCTTTTTCAACAAAAAGATTGTGGCCGGCATGACCGCAGGCGCAGTCAAAGGTTAATTAATAGCGCTAATATTTATGCTGTTAATCATAAGGCCAAAGAAGAGGAGAGATTTTATGGGGAAATTGACAGTTGAAGCACTAAAATGCGAATACCGCACGAATCCGCTTGGCATTGGAGTCGCGAGCCCGCGGTTTAGCTGGCAGCTTCAATCGGACCGCCGCAGCACGATGCAGCGCGGATATCGGATTGTCGTAGCCGGCATGGACGGCGATTTTGGCGCGCCGCTGTGGGATTCGGGCTTCGTCGAATCGGAGCAGTCGATCCAAATTCCGTACGCGGGACCCGGGCTGAAATCGCGCATGCGCTACTCGTATCGGGTAAAAGTATGGGACCGCTTCGACCGCGAATCCGAATGGAGTGAAACCGCCTGGTGGGAAATGGGGCTTCTCGATCAAAGCGAATGGCATGCGCAATGGATTACGCCGCATGCGGATGAGATCGATCCTGACGCCGAGCCGGCTTTTCTTCTCCGCAGACGGTTCGAGGCGAAAGAAGGGCTTGTGTCCGCCCGCATTTATGCGACAGCGGCAGGGGTTTACGAACTGTATATGAATGGCCGGCGCGTGTCCGAGGAAGTGCTTGCTCCGGGCTGGACCAGCTACCACAACCGGCTGCAGGTTCAGTCGTACGACGTGACGGAGCTGCTGCTTGAGGGCGGCAACGGAATCGGCATCATGCTTGGGGACGGCTGGTACAAGAGCGGGATGGGCTTTGAAAATAAAAACTACAAGTACGGCGACCGCCGGGCGGCGCTGCTGCAGCTTCATCTTCAATACAAGGACGGAACGGAAACGGTCATTGCCACGGATTCGTCATGGAAGGCTTCTACAGGCGCGATTTTGTATTCGACGATCTACCACGGAGAAACCTACGATGCGCGATTGGAGCAAGAAGGCTGGAGCGGCGCGGAGCTGAGCGAAGGGCAGTGGAAGTCCGTGCAGATTTGCGAAGGTTTGCCGCTAAGCGTCCTGGTCGCTCAAGAGAACGATCCGACGCGGGTAACCGAAATCTTGCGCCCCGTTTCTTACTTTGTAACGCCTGCCGGCGATCATGTGCTGGATATGGGGCAAAATATGGTGGGCCGGGTTCGGTTTACAGTGAACGCTCCGGCCGGAACCCGCATTCAGCTGCGGCATGCGGAAGTGCTGGACAAAGACGGCAACATCTATTTCGGCAACCTTCGTCCGGCGAAGCAGACCGTTGAGTATGTCGCAAAAGGCAGCGGCGAGGAAAGCTATGCTCCTTATTTCACGTTCATGGGCTTCCGTTACGTGAAAGTGGAGGGCTTCCCGGGCCAGGAGAACGGACTGCCGCTGGATGCTTTTACGGGCGAAGTGATTCATACGGACATGGAGCCGACCGGCGAGTTCGAATGCTCCGACGAGCGGGTGAACCGGCTGCAAAGCAACATCAAGTGGGGGCAGAGAGGCAACTTCCTGGATGTGCCGACCGATTGCCCGCAGCGCGACGAGCGGCTGGGCTGGACCGGGGACGCACAGGTATTTATCAGCACGGCGCTGTTTAACTTCCAGGGCGGGCCGTTTTTTACCAAATGGCTGCACGATCTGAAGGCGGAGCAGCTGCCGAACGGCGGAGTTCCTTTCGTCATTCCGGACGTGGCGGGCGGCGCGAATTCGGCTGCATGGGGCGACGCCGCGGTCATTTGCCCGTGGACCGTTTACCAATACTACGGGGATACGCGTCTGTTAGCCGAGCAGTACGAAAGCATGAAAGCCTGGGTCGAGTACATTCGTGCTCAAGGCGAAAACGAATATTTATGGAACACGGGGTTCCATTTCGGCGATTGGCTCGGTCTTGACGCCAAGGAGAACAGTTACATCGGAGCGACTCCGACGGCTTTGATCGCGACCGCTTACTACGCGTATTCGACGCGTCTCCTCCGCGATGCCGCACTCGCTCTCGGCAAAGAGGACGATGCCCGGCTGTACGGCGAGCTTTACGGGAAGGTCGTGCAAGCGTTCCGGGAAGAGTTCGTCACGAAAACCGGCAGGGTCGCCGCTCCTACGCAAACGGCTCATGTGCTTGCGCTTGTTTTTGATTTGGTCGACGATAGCGTTCGAGCGAGAGTCGCGCATGATTTGAACGAGCTGCTCGTGGACAACGAGTACCACTTAACGACAGGTTTCGTAGGGACGCCATACCTGTGCTTCGCGCTTTCGAATAACGGCTACCACCGTACGGCCGTGAAGCTGCTGCTGCAGGAAAGCTATCCGGGCTGGCTGTACTCCGTCTCCAAAGGCGCGACGACGATCTGGGAGCATTGGGACAGCATCAAGCCGGACGGTTCGTTCTGGAGCGATGACATGAACTCTTTCAACCATTATTCCTACGGCGCCATCGGCGACTGGATGTACCGCAAAGTAGCCGGCTTGGACATGGATGCCGCGGTGCCGGCGTTCAAACGGATGCATATCGAGCCTTTGTTCGGCCTGAACAAGCTCGCTTACGCTTCAGCCGCCCATCGATCGATGTACGGCCGGGTTGAATCCGGGTGGCGGGTCGACGGCGACCGGATTGAAGTGAACGTGCGGATTCCGGCGAACACGACCGCTGAGGTTGTGCTTAGGGGCGCGACGATCGGCGGCCTGAAAGAAAGCGGTGTGGAGCCGGGCTCGGCCGAAGGCATCCAGCTGATCGGCGAGAGCGAGCAGGGAGTGCGGCTGATGATCGGTTCAGGGGCGTACTCCTTCACCTACACGAATGCGAATTTGTTCCGCGTCATCTACACGGTGAACACGAGAATCGACGACGTGCTGAGCGATCCGGCGGCGGCCGAAGTGCTGAAAAAGCACTTGCCGGATCTTTTCAACGGCGGCGCCTTCCATATCGTGAAAAAGTCCACTTTCAAGCAGTTGGCGGAGCTGCCGTTCGTGAGCCTGCCGGGCGAAAAGCTGTCCGCGCTGCTCGAAGAGCTCTCCAGCTTGTAAGAACTGCCCCGCAGGTGCTGATGCCGCTTGCAGGCACCAAAGCCGCCCTGCAAGCGCTGATGCCACCCCGCAAGCACCAAAACCCACTCCACAAACGCTGATGCCGCTTGTGGGGTGGGTTTGGCTTTCTTCAGGGGGGAGCGGGTGCGTCGTCGTTCCGTTCCTGCGAGATGCCGTGCTGGAACACTGCTTGCTAAGGCATCGTCGGCATCGCGCGCTGAAAGCCTGCAAAAGTGCATCTTTTTGCAGCCAACTGTGCTAGTTTCGAAGAATTCCTGCAAATCTGCAGGTTTTTACGCCCGAACTCAAGCACAGGCCCATCATTTCGGAAAATTCCTGCACAATTGCAGGCTTTTCCTCGAAACGAGCCGGTTTCCTCGAAAAAGCCTGTATTTTTGCAGTTTTTCTGGCCCTGAAGCTGTTGATCAAACCGAATCAGCCGATTACGGGTGGGCGAAATCATCCCTCGACTGACAAAACTAGCCACTTGTTACCGGACAATACGCTCATCTTATCTCCAGCCGCTGAAAAGTTGTACCCAAAAACCTGCCTATCAGCACTCCCCAGCCTTCCCGCACCCTCCGACATCCCTCACACCCCCCTTGGTGCTGTAACGATGGGTTGTGACCGCCATGCATCGTGTACAAGCGAGAGGAGAGAGTGCCTCGGGTCGTTGAAGTGGGCTTTGGATCGATGTTGTAACGATGTGGCTGACCGACCGCCGTCATGCAGCAGCACCACCGCGTGCAAGGAGCTGAGCGTAGTGCGACCATGCATCGTGCACAGCTGGAGGAGAGAGTGCCTCGGGTCGTTGAAGGAGGCTTGGATCGATGTTGTAACGATGTGGCCGACCGACCGCCGTTATGCAGTAGCACCACCGCGCGCTGGGAGCTGAGCGCAGTGCGACCATGCATCGTACAGCGCTCCCGGCCAAGCTGCTACAACACGAAAAAGACGCCCCCCATACACTGGTACAGCGGGTGCCGGAGGCGTCTTTTCTAGCATTACTTCGCAGCGGCTGGTTCGGCCACTGCTTTGTATTTGGAGGAAACGTAAGTCACGGCCTGCGGCTCGGTAATTACAGTTAAGTTCATCGAATCCGGCTGCGGGTCCTGCAGCGTATACGTGATGACGGCTTGGCCGTCCTGCTCGAACCGGATGCCGGTAATTGTTATCCCATAGCCCGTGCTGGGCTTGGAACCGCGGGACAGCGTCACTTTGTTGATGTCGTCGTTGATTTTTTCGACAGCCACCGAAACGTTCTCGGTCGGCGCCGGCTTTTGCGTGTGGGCGGCTGCGACCTTAGCCGCGTTGTAAACCCAAGTCGCCGCTTCCCCGCGGGTAAGCTCGCCTTTCGGATTCAGCTTGCCGTCCTTGTCGAGCGAAGTGATTTTATACAAAAGCATGCGCTGCAGCGCGCCTTGATACTCAGTCGTAATTTGATCGGCATCCTTGATCTCGACATACATTTTCACCAGCGGGAACTTCCCGTCTTTCTCCAGGGCGTGAACCAGCAAGTTCCCGAACTGTTCCCGTGTAATGATGGCGTTCGGATTCACATCCTTGGGAATCTCCAGGCCGTTGTAATGAGCGATGATGAACGCGTCCGCATACCAGGCATTGTTTGGAATGTTGGTGTAAGTATCCGATGCCTCCGGCTTTTTGACAAATTTGATCGTGTCTAAGTTTAAATTCAAGCCTTTTACGATCATTTGCACGCTTTGCGCATAGCTGATCTTGCCTTTGGGCATGAAGTGCTCGCTATCGATTCCGCTGACGACGCCGCGGCTTTGCAGCGCCGATACAGCTTCCGCTTGTCCCTCTTCGACATCCGAAAAAGCGAATGCCGTACTAAATGTCAGACTGCCGACCATTAAAGACGTTAAGGTTAATGCGATTAATTTTTTCAATGTTATTTCGCTCCTTATCATTCATGATTTATGTTGTTGTCCTCTAGAGTTACCCTTAAAACGGAAATGGCGTGGAAAAAGTTGCAGGGCTTTCGGAAAATTCGTCAATTTTCCGGATGCGCCGTTTCATCGACGGGTTGGGAATATAAAACAAAAGCCATAAGACAGCTAGTATTAGTTGTCTTATGGCTTTCTATGTATGGGAGCGGGCGCCGGCGCCGGGTAGCGGACGACAGGCCATTTTTCTTTGCGCAGAGCGTTCATCAACGCCGGTTCCGCATCAAGATTATTTTGCACGAGCTCGTAAGGGGTCAGGGCCATCCATTGGTTGAGCGATATGTCGGCGAAGCGGTTGCTTTTGAACATTTCCAGAAACCACAGGTTTTGGTTCCCGGTGTTTTGGATGTAATGTCCGAAGGCAAAGGGCACGTATCCCACGTCCCCCGCCCGGTAGTTGAACGTGCGGGCTGTGCCTTCAGCCGCAAAAACAGTCATGCGCCCCGTGCCCGAAAGGTAATACTGCCATTCGTCGTTGTTAGGGTGCCAGTGCATTTCGCGCATTCCGCCGGGCTTGATTTCCACCAAAGCGGCGGCTATCGCGGTCGCAATAGGAAAGTTGGTGGAGTCGGCGATGCGCACCGTTCCCCCTGGCGTTACCAGCGGCTTTTGCGCGAGCAGCCGGTATGTGAAACTTTTGGGCACCGAACCGTACGGGTCGGCAACTTGCTGACTTTCGAGAGAACCGGGCACCCGGGCTTGAAAAATATATTTCTGTCCGTTCGGAACATGGGCAAAGACGCTCTCGGGTACGCCGAAATTCGCCGACAGCACATCTTTCGGCGTATGAGCGAACCAGTCGGAGATCGAGAAAGTGTCGATATCGGAGAAATTGCCGTCATCGAAGACGAGCAGAAACTCGCAGCCTTCCGCCAGCCCTTGAATCGAGTGCGGGATGCCGGGAGGAAAATACCACAGATCGCCCACGCCGACATCGGCGATAAAGTTCCGCCCATCCTGATCGACCGCAGTGATGCGCGCCCTCCCCAGCGTCACAATGGCCCATTCGGCCTGCTTGTGCCAGTGCAGCTCCCTGACGCCGCCCGGCGTCAGCCGCATGTTCACCCCGGCCAGCGTGGTAGCGATGGGGAGTTCCCTTGCGGTCACTTCCCGCGACCACCCGCCGTAATTCAGCTGCATATGAGTATCGGAAAAAGAAAACTTCATGTTGGGAATCGTTCCGGCATCCGTCGCCGGCGGGACCAGCATGTCGGGGTTTTCCAAATCCCGCATAACGTCCCGTGGGCCGAAATCCGTCGCCCCGGCGCCATCGCTTCTGATGGGCTGCGGGATATTGACATACGCCGGCCGCCCCGATAAAGGCCTGCCACCCATTCAAACGTCCTCCTTTCGCCGGACCGCCGTTTCTGTTTAGCATGCGGTCGGCTGTCATTTTACAAATTTATGATGCGTTTTTCGTACATATGCCAGCCGTCAAACGCCTTGCTTGTGCTCCAAACCAAACGCGCATTCGCCCGCTTTCATAAGCTAGGGTATGCGTGTATAATGGGCAGAAGAAAAATGAGTATACTTAGCCAAAGGATTTGAATGATGGATACGAATGTAACGGTTATCGGCACTATTCTTATGGATTGCAAAGGATTTTCATCAGACGCTTACCGGCACAACGGGCGGAATCTGGGGGCTGTTCGTTTCGTACACGGCGGGGTCGGAAGAAATGTAGCGGAAAATCTGGCCCGGCTCGGCGTCCGGGTATCGATGATGTCTACCGTGAATGCCGACGGCAACGGCAGGGCCGTGGTGGAGCATCTGCGGGATTGCGGAGTTCGGACGGAGTACATTAAGCCCATTCCGGAGAAAGGGATGGGTTTTTGGCTTGCGATTTTGGACGAAAACGGCAACTTGGTCGGTTCTATTTCGGACATGCCGGAGCTTGGGGCGTTAGAGCGGATGGTAGAAGAGAAGGGCGAGCAAATTTTGTCCGAGTCAAGCCATGTGGTGCTTGTCCTTGATTTGAACGAACAACTGACAAAGCGAATTCTCCACCAGGCGCTAAAGCTGAACAAGAACGTTTACGGGCTCCCCAGCAACTTTAGCGTGATCGCTTCTCATCCCGAGGTGTTGGAAGGGTTGGAGTGCTTCATCTGCAATGAGTTCGAAGCGGCGCGGTTGTTCGGCAGCCCGTCTCTGGCCGAATTGAGCAGGGAGGCCCAGACGCAAATGCTGCGGCAATTCATGACGTCCCGTTCCATCAAGCAGATGGTCGTAACTCTTGGAGCAAGCGGGGCAATCTATCACGATGCCCGAACCGGCGAATCCGGGTTCCAGCCTGTCCAGCCGGTCAAACTGGTCGATACGAGCGGCGCCGGAGACGCCTTTTTCTCGGGGACGGTTATGGCCCTGGCAAACGGTAAAGACCTCGGAACCGCGGTCGCGGCAGGCACCCGGATTGCAGGCTGGACGATAGAATCGTCGGAGAGCTGCTGCCGCTCACTGAGCGCGCAAGCGGAACAGGATGCTTTTATCCGCACGATGTTGGGAAATGCCGGGAACGGCGCGGAGTAAGAGGGAAGTTTGTGAATAGCGCGCAAAGCCTTTAATCGCCCATATTTTTCGGCAGGTCTGCGTTCCTTTTGAAGCCCTGGTTTGCTATACGGACAACACGAAACTTATCGACGATGATTGCTGCCTTAAGCAATACAGCCCGCACAGCTTCTTTATAAGTAAGCCATAGTTACGAAAAGCCGATGATCAGGTAATATGTGAGGTTTCTCTCCAGTTCCTAGGATAAACCTCAATTACCTCTTTTGGCGTGCCCTTTTTCAATCTAAACGAGTGTTTAATCGAAATACTTATTGCAAACGGAACGATGTTCCATATATAATTGGAACGTGGTTCCGTTTGTGTTTGTCTTTAGCACAACAAGGCGGGTTGGCCATAAATCGATGAAAAAAGGAGTTTACTATGAAAGATCATTCCATGAGCAACACAACCACGCCGGCTATAGATAAGGCCCTCAGCACGCCCGCTCCCGTCCTCTCGGTCAGTCCGGTAGTGCTGCCAGCTCCCGGCCGAGCCGTGGACCTGGAGGTACGGGTCTCCGCGCCTATGACCGGGAGCGACCTGCCGGTCATCCTCCTCTCGCACGGTCAGGGCTACTCGAACAACCTCTCCTCACTGAACGGATACGCCCCCCTCGCCAACTTCTGGGCGGCGCACGGCTTCGTCGTGATCCAGCCCACCCATCTGAGCTCGAGGACGCTGAGCCTGGATACCGGCGACCCTGAGGCGCCTCTGTACTGGCGATCGCGGGCCGAGGACATGAAGCGCATCCTCGACCAGTTCGACGTGATCGAGGCCGCTGTCCCGCAGCTCCTCGGGCGCCTGGACCGAAGCAAGGTCGCCGTAGCCGGGCACTCGATGGGTGGGCACACCGCGAGCCTGCTGCTGGGCGCCCGGCTCACCGATCCGCACGACGGAACGGAAGTGAACCTGGTCGAGCCCCGGATCAAGGCGGGTGTACTGCTTGCCGCGCCCGGCAGAGGCGGCGATGCCCTCAGCGAGTTCGCAGCCGAGAAGTATCCTTTCTTCTTGACCACGGACTTCTCCGAGATGACGACGCCTGCGCTCGTGGTCGCCGGCGATAAAGACACGTCTACTCACCTGACGGTTCGGGGTCCGGCTTGGCACACCGATCCGTACTTCCTCTCCCCAGGCCCCAAGTCCCTGCTCACCCTGTTTGACGCAGAGCACGGGCTCGGCGGGGTCTCTGGATATGACGTCGCCGAGACCACGGACGAGAACCCCGAGCGAGTCGCTGTGGTCCAGCGGCTCACGTGGGCTTACCTTCGCAACGCGCTCGACCTCGACGATTCCAGTTGGCCGGCAGCTCGCGCGGCTCTGGAAGAGAGCGCCAGCCCGCTGGGGCGCATCGAGTCCAAGTAAGGGCCTGATGGGCACTTCGTTTCGAATAAATCCGAACGCATGTCGAACGGGTAGCTTCGTTAAGAAACAAACGATAGAGGCTTCCATTAGCTAAGAGAAAAGGGGAGCCATTTGCATGGCTTCCCCTATCGACTGTACATACCTTATTATGGCGGTAAGAACCTGAACCGTTCCTACTGCCAATTTGTTACTATGTAAAATCTGCACAATAATTGGAAGGAGCTCTCGATCTGTTGGCACGGTACGCGAGAGTTCCTTTTACTTATTGCATGGTCAAATTGCATTGGAGGTTCATCGGACAGACTTCTAGGAGGGCGTGTTTGCTGACGGGATCGCGCGGTAGCGCAACCCATCTACGAGCAGAGCAACCATTTGCCGCGCATGCACGGGATCGCCGTTGTGTACCACCGTACAAAGGCTCGCGACCGCCCGCAGCAAATCGTCTGGCTCAACGTCGGCACGCACCTTACCGGCAGCGGTCGCCGTTTCAAGCAAGGTTCTCAGCGCGGGATTTAGTCGCTTTTCGAAGTAGGAGGGCAAGGTCTCGTATGCCGGGTTGCCTGAATGCAGAGCCGCCGCGAGTCCGCGTTTAGCCGCTATGAAGTCCACGTATCGCTGCATCCATCGCGCCAGTGCCTCACCGGGTTCATGCTTGGCGGCCAAATCCTCCGCGGCATCTGCGCAAGCATCGACCTCGTGACGGAAGACGGCCTCGATAAGGTCCGAGCGCTGTGGAAAATGGCGGTAAACAGTGCCGACGCCGACGCCGGCCTTCTCCGCAATCTCCCGCACTGGAGCGTCCACTCCCGAGGTCGCGAACACCGTCATCGCGGACTGGAGCAAAGCATTGATGTTGCGCTGTGCGTCGGCGCGCACGCGTCGATCCGTGTGGTCGCGAGGTTCCAAGCCATCACTGGGGTTATCCGTTTTGTTATTCATCAAGTAGTCCCCCCATAAATTTAATCCTCAATTTACATTTACGAATTCATCCATTACCGCATATGTGAATAATTATACTATTACCACCAACATGGCTCAACCGTATATTCCGATTTTAAACCTTTGTGAAAGTGGATTGGTTTCAACCATTTTTTTCCTAGGGGCCATTTTTCATAAAAAAACCGGCGGCGCCGGTTTTTTTTGTTTTTACGAGAGATGCAGATGTAAAATAATAACACACATTAAATGGGTGATAAAATATTATTTAGTATGCAATAAATATTTTAATGTTGCGATTTATGTCGCGAAAAATATAATGATTATATGAGATGGCGCAGGTTGATCTCAAATATGATGTCGGATTTTTATTTGTGGGAGGTTTAACAATGTCGGTAGAAACAAAGGGAAGTCAAAGCGTCATTCTGCGTTTGGAAATTGAACGGGCCGTCTCCTTTTTTGAAGTTGTGTCTATGATGAATGAATGGGGCGCAGAGATTATTGCTGTGGATATGATCAGAACGCTGCAGGATTCCACTGTGCGAGATATAACGATCAATATTTCGGACGACTCCCGCCAAAACCAACTTGTACAAGCTCTCGAGGCGCATCCGGGTATCGAGGTGCTGCATGTTTCCGATCAGACCTTTTTGCTTCATCTAGGAGGCAAGATTGAAACTAAACTTAAAGTTCCGGTAAAAAACCGTGACGATTTGTCCCGGGTATACACGCCGGGCGTCGCCAAAGTCAGCATGGCGATCCACCACGATCCGTCGAAGGCGTACTCGCTGACGATTAAGCGCAACACGGTTGCGGTCATTTCCGACGGCACCGCCGTTCTCGGATTAGGCGATATCGGTCCGCTCGGCGCACTGCCGGTGATGGAAGGTAAGGCGATGCTGTTCAAGGAAATGGCCGATTTGGACTCTTTTCCGATATGTCTGGACACGAAAGATACCGAAGAAATCATTCAAATAATAAAAGCGATTGCCCCGGTTTTTGGCGGCATTAATTTGGAGGATATTTCCTCGCCGCGCTGTTTTGAAATCGAAGAAAGACTGAAGAAGGAACTGGATATTCCCGTATTCCACGATGATCAGCACGGCACGGCTGTCGTTTTGCTGGCAGGTTTGATCAACGCATTGAAAATCGTAGGAAAAAGCATGGAAGAGATCAAGGTCGTCTTCACCGGCGTCGGCGCCGCAGGGGTGGCCTGCACGAAAATTTTGCAGCGCGCCGGGGTGAAGCATATCATTGGCGTAGAACGGACAGGCATACTGAACCGCAATCATACGTACACCAACCCTGTACATGAATGGTACGCGGCGAATACGAACGAGGAATTGGCGGAAGGGACGCTCGCCGACGCCATTCAAGGAGCCGACGTGTTCATCGGATTGTCCGGCCCCGGTGTTCTGAAAGTCGAAGACGTTAAAAAGATGGCCAAGGATCCGATCGTATTCGCCATGGCGAATCCTACCCCCGAGATCAGCCCGGAAGAAGCGGCGCCTTATGTGCGCGTGATGGCGACCGGACGGTCGGATTATCCGAACCAGATCAATAATGTGCTCTGCTTCCCCGGCATTTTCCGCGGGGCCCTGGATTGCCGGGCGACGACAATCAACGAAGAAATGAAAATCGCCGCTGCGCAGGCAATCGCTTCCATAATTGGAGAGCATGAATTGAACGAGCAGTATATCATTCCGAGCGTGTTCAACCACAAGGTCGTCGAATCCGTCCGCCAGAAAGTCATACAAGCAGCCATCGAAACAGGCGTAGCTCGAAGAAATCCCAATACGTAGTACCGTGCAACAGCCCCGACAGGAATCGGCGGCAGATGAAGCTAAAGCTATCCCTTATTCATAAGGGCGGCTTTAGCTTTTGTCATTTACTTTTCGATTAAGAATAATTTATAGGTAATAACTATTAAATAAATTGCTTTAATATATTTCACTTATATCATCGCAAGAGCAATAATAAAGTTATCCTGATGTATGAAGTGAAAAATTTATAATTGGAGGGAATACAATGGTTATCTCAACAAGTGGAAGCGAAACTTATATTACTGAGATTTTTAACGGTACTTCTAAAATTTATTCAGATGTTACCGAAGAGAAAGGGGGGAGTGGAAAATATTTTAGACCACATGATCTGATAGAATCCGGCTTTGCTTCGTGTTTAAATATTACTGCGAGAATAATATTGGACTCAATGAATGTATCTTACGACGGAGTTACTGTTAAAGTTGAAATGGATAGAAGCAACGAAGCAAAGACTATATTTAAGTACCACATTGACATTTCAGGATCAATCGATAAAGAAACCAAGGAAGTAGTATTAAGAAAGGTAATGAACTGTCCAGTCAAAAAAACATTATCTAAACAGCTAGAGTTTATTGATGAAAGCAGTATTATTTGAACAAAGGAGCTAGTGGTTGCTTATTCTGTGAAATGATGTTGTTTCATTAAAAATAGTCAGAATCATTTAACTGCATCACTTCGTTTATGCCGCCTTACTAAACGAAGTGGTTGAGGTATTAACAAATATTGCGCGGGGGCGGTATACTTTCTAATGAAAGTTACTGCGTGGAAGGAGCTGGACGCTAATGTTTCGAAATTCGCCCTACATATTACTCATTCTGGCAACTTGCATTTGGGGCGGCAATTTTGTCGCCGGCAAGGCGCTGGTTACGCAAATGCCCCCGCTGACGCTTGCGGCTTTGCGGTGGAGCATTGCCTTCGTTTGCCTGCTTCCGTTGTTCGGCAGGGAAGCGTGGCGATTGAGAGCCGACTTTCTTCGCCATTGGAAAATGATCGTGTTCCTCTCCGTGACAGGGGTAGCGGGCTTTAATACGCTGACGTATGTGGCTGTACAGTACACCGGTTCGATCAATGCTTCTTTGATGAACTCGGCAACTCCCATTATGGTTGTCATTCTGTCGCGTCTGATGTTCAAGGAGAAGATCGCCTGGTCCGCCATCCCCGGGATCGTCGTTTCCATGGCGGGGGTGTTCTGGATTATCGGCCGGGGCAGCCTGGCCGCGCTCATCGGCCTGTCTTTCAATAAAGGCGATTTGTGGATGATGCTGGCTATTTTGTGCTGGGCGCTCTACTCGGTCGGCATGAAAAGAGCGGCTGGTTTATTTCCGGCTAGCCCGTTTTTGCTTGTTCAAGTGGCGGTCGCCTTGCTGCTGCTGCTTCCGCTTTCTGCGGTTGAGCTGGCGGCTGCCGCTTCGCCGATTGTTTGGACGCCGTCGCTGCTTATCGGTCTGCTCTATATCGGCTTGTTCGCCTCGGTTATCGCCTTCTCGTCCTGGAATCGGGCGATCGAGCTGGCGGGGCCTCAGCGCTGCGCGGGCTTTCTCAATCTGATTCCCTTGTTCAGCGCCCTGTTCGCGACGGGATTCACCGGGGAATCGCTCCATTTGTATCATCTGCTAGGCGCTGCGCTGATCGTTGCAGGGGTGTACGCGACCAATCGCGCGATGAAAAGGAAGGGTGGCGGGCGTCCGGCGCGGCAATCTTGATCGGGCGCGGTTGACCGCCGCCATGCGACATCGAACGGCCTGCTGCAAAAGCAGGCCGTTCAACTGCCCGGCGGGTTCTGCCGCCGGTATTCGCTCGGCGACAAGCCCGACCACCGCTTGAATTGGCGGCTGAAGTGGGCGATGTCCCGGTAGCCGAGCATGGACGCGATGTCCTGCACGGACAGCCGCGCATTGGACAGCAGCAGCTTGGCTTCGTGCAGCACCAGCTCGGACAGATGGGCGCGCGGCGAGACGCCGAACACGTGCCGGAAAATGCGGTTGCAATGGGAGGTGCTGATCCCCAGCCCTGCGGCAATGTCGTCGATGCCGTAATGCTGTTCCACGGCGATCCCTTGCTTGAAATGCTGGCTGACCAGCGCCTGCAGCCGGTTGCGGATTTGATGGGCAAGCTCGACCTTCTCGTAAGCGGTGGAAGACACGAGGACGGCTTCCTGGGAAATGGCTTCCCACAGCATGCCGAAAAGCTCAAAAATCGCGGAATGCAGCCGCATCCGCTGGGCCATCGTCGCCTCCCCGGACCGGCTTGTAATGTCGATCAGCCTGGATAGCACAGGCTGGATGTGCCCGGTCACGGAGCCGTCCCGCGGGAACAGCACCTGCTCCATGCGGCTGAGCAGGGACAGGAATATTTTGTCGTCGATATCAAAATGAATGCAAAAATAAGTAAAAGGCTCCCGATCTACGCTGCGGCTGGAATGGACATCCCCCGGACGAAGCAGGATGAGATCGCCGGCCTCCTGAACGAGTTTACGCCCGCCGACGGTCATGAGCTGCCGCCCCTCCAGCAAATAGTTGATCTCGTACTGCGGATGCTCATGCGCCGGATACTCCCATTCGCCGCTGACGCTGCGCAGATGGATGCCGAACAGGTTGACGGTCGTCCGGATATCCGGCAGCACGATGTCGTGAATAATTTGTCCCAATGTTGGAGGGGTGAATGTTGCGGCCATAGGCTGTTCTCCTTTGCCTGCTGATCGTTATGCAGTCAGTATAACCTAACTCGCCCGATTTGGGTAAATTTTTGATCGATTTGTCAATGGTCAGCCGGCCTGTTGCTGTGCTAGGATGGACGGGAATCTGCCGGTTCCAGGCGTTAATCCGGGCTGGCAGCTGATCAATATGCGCAAATTGGATTCGATCCCGCGCAGCCGGAATGTACAAAGCTTTGGAAGGCAACGGCAAAAGGCGAGAGCGGTTTGATGTTGGGAAATGGAAGAAAAGGGTAAGGGGAACTCGGGATAGGCTGCAGGCGGTAATAGCGAGGGAGGAACTAGGATGAGTGGAGCAACGAGGTTAGGCGCAGAGACGGGCTATAACGGCTGGCTCGGGTATAACCGATTGACGGAGAACGGGCCCGGCGGGGGATATGAAGCATGCTTCGGCAAAATTGTCGCGACCGAGACGGATGAAGTGATCCGGACGGCCGTATCGGAATGGATAAAAGGCATCGAGTCGATGCTCGGGCAGCGTCCCGTCGCGGCCGGGCATGCGGAAGGGGCTCCTTGCATCGCCGTCGGAACTTTTGGCGGCGGCAATGAAATTGTCGGCCGGACCTTCAGCGAAGCTGCGCGTTCGGCTGCGGGGGCGGAGGGCTTCGCGATCAAGGCGAATGCGGAGGAGAGCTGCATCGCGATTGGGGCGGCGACCGCGGCGGGCGTTCTGTACGGCGTGTTTCATTCGCTCAGATTGATCGGTACAGGCAGCGCGGTCGGCGGTCTCGATATCGCGGAAGCACCGGCCGGCATGCTGCGCATGATCAATCAATGGGACAATATCGACGGCAGCATCGAACGCGGTTATGCCGGCAATTCGATTTTTTACGCCGATAATGAAATTACATCCGATCTGGAACGTGTGCGCGATTATGCCAGATTGCTCGCTTCTACGGGAATCAATGCGATCGCGATCAACAATGTAAACGTACATAAGTATGAAACGATGTTTCTGACGGAGCGTTATCTTCCTGATGTGGCCAAGCTGGCCGGCGTTTTCCGGGCTTACGGCGTCAAGCTGTTTCTGAGCGTCAACTACGCCAGCCCGATCGAAATCGGCGGCTTGTCCACAGCCGATCCGCTGGATGCGGATGTGCGCCGGTGGTGGCGGGATACGGCCGCCGAGGTGTACGCGGCGATCCCGGATTTTGGCGGCTTTCTCGTCAAAGCCGACTCCGAGAACAGGCCCGGCCCGTTCACCTACGGACGGGATCATGCGGACGGCTCGAACATGCTGGCCGAAGCGCTTGAGCCGTACGGCGGCATTGTGATCTGGCGCTGCTTCGTTTACAACTGCAAGCAGGATTGGCGCGACCGCTCGACGGACCGGGCGAGGGCGGCCTATGATCATTTCAAGCCGCTGGACGGCCGGTTTAAGGATAACGTGATTTTGCAGGTGAAGAACGGTCCGATGGATTTCCAGGTGCGGGAAGGCGTCTCGCCGCTGTTCGGCGCGATGGAAGCGACGAATCAGGTGCTGGAATTTCAAATTACGCAGGAATACACGGGACAACAGCGGCATCTCTGTTACCTCGTTCCGCAGTGGAAAGAGGTGCTCGATTTTGAAACTTACGCCAAAGGCGAAGGCTCTACGGTGAAGCGGATCGCCGGCGGTGCGCTGTACGGCAACCGCTGCAACGGCTTCGCCGCGGTTTCGAACATCGGAGACGATGCCAATTGGACGGGGCATCTACTGGCGCAGGCCAACCTGTACGGCTTCGGCCGTCTGGCCTGGAACCCGGATCTGACTTCCGAAGCGATTGCCGAGGAATGGATTCGGCTGACGTTCGGGGGCGATGAGCGGGTGGTACGGACGATTGCGGCCATGCTGCTGGATTCGTGGGGCATTTACGAATCCTATACGTCGCCGCTCGGCGTAGGCTGGATGGTCAACCCGAATCATCACTACGGGCCGAATGTCGACGGCTATGAATATTCGAAATGGGGCACGTACCATTTTGCCGACTGCCACGGCATCGGCGTCGACCGGACGGTGGCGACGGGAACGGGATATGCCGGACAATATCAAGGAGCGAACGCGGTAATGTACGAGTCCGCGGAGTCGTGCCCCGATGAGCTTCTGCTCTTTTTCCACCATGTTCCGTACACGCATGTGCTGCATTCCGGCAAAACGGTCATCCAGCACATTTACGATACTCATTTTGAAGGCGTGGAGCGGGCGGAACAGCTGGAGCAATCGTGGAGCGCATTGAAGGGAATCGTGGCCGACGGATTGCACGGGCAGGTGGAAGAGCGACTGGCCGAGCAGGCTGAGCATGCCAAGGAATGGCGCGATATGATCAACACGTATTTTTACCGGAAAAGCGGTATCGCTGACGTACACGGCCGCAAAATTTACTAGAAATTGCAACGCTCTCTTGCTGGGGCCTACAGGGCCAAGCCGGAGGGCGTTTTTTGTCGTTTGGGAAATTATGCTTGTTGGTACTCAGCATGCTTCATGGTGCTGTTGTTCAAGCGGCGTGCAAAAAAACATTCCGGCAATTTGCCTCTGAATGCGGTTGTACGTCTCGATAGACCTTGGTGAAGGCTTCCTGCTGAGGCATAAGGTAGGGGCGATGCAAATCGGTTTGGCTTTGTTCCGCTTGCAGGGATTTTTCGAAGTATATACACTGCGGCGCATAAATTGAAAAGCCCCCACGTTCGAGGAGATAACCATAATTTGCCCGCCTGCACGAAGAAAACCTGCAAAAATACATGAATTTGCGTCCTTGATCGCTGTCCACGGACAATTCCTGCAAAAGTGCAGGCTTTTCACCAAACATATAGACTTATACTCAATTTCAGCGAAAATTCCTGCACTTTCGCAGGCTTTTCGCCAAAACAAGCCAATTTCAGCGAAAAAACCTGCACTTTCGCAGGTTTTTTCCCTAGCAAGCTGATTTCTGCCCAGTCGTGCAGTTACACGACCTGCCCCGGGAGAGGCACGCGGCCAGAAAATAAAGAGGCGGCTGCCTTTTTTCGCGCCGATAGCTTCTGTCCGGGAGTATTCTTGCCGAGGATGAGTCAGGATTTCACCTCAAAAATATTGTATTATGCATCAATATTATTCATTTTTCCTTTTATTAAATTTATATGTTGATAAATAAAACAATTATAATTATAATCCAATTATACAATCCTTGTTTCAATTTAATGTTTCAATATGGAACATGATGTGGAGGTGGAATATGAATACGCTGTATCAATTTCAAACTGCAGAGCGAATTGTGGCAGGGCGCAACTCATTTCAATCTTTAGGAGATTATATTCATACACTTGGAGCTGCGGTAAAATCGGTTTTGATCGTTACGCAGCCATCCATGAAAACGTTTGGATTCGTTGACGATCTTGTAAGCAGACTATCCGCTCAAGGAATAAGCGCCGACATTAATACGGGAATTGCTCCCGAGCCGACGGCAGACAATATTGAAGAAGTGTTTCGGAGCATTTCCGGCGAGCGTTACGATGCGCTCATAGGTTTTGGCGGCGGAAGCGTGTTGGATGCTGCGAAAATTTTATCCGTGCTGTCGACTAACGACAATTCGGTCCGCGAGCTGCTGGGAACGGATTTGGTGAAAAATCCGGGCATACCGACGATTTTGATTCCGACGACTTCGGGAACCGGGTCTGAAGTAACGCCGAATGCGATTGTGACTTTGCCTGACGAGGAGCTGAAGATAGGGATCGTAAGTAAGCGTTTGCTGCCCAAACTGGTCATTCTCGATCCTGTGCTGACGTTAAGCTTGCCGAAGCCTATTACCGCTGCAACGGGAATGGATGCTTTCACTCACGCCCTGGAATCGTATATTTCGAACAAAGCCAACCCGTTCAGCGACATGTTCGCTTTGGAATCGATCCGGCTGATCTCGGCAAGCATCGTGGAGGCGTACCGGAACGGCTCGTCCGTCGATGCAAGGGAGAACATGCTCGTAGGCTCCATGTACGGAGGAATGGCCCTGACTGCCGCCGGAACGGCTGCGGTTCATGCGCTGGCTTACCCGCTTGGCGGCAAATTTAAAGTGGCCCACGGAGTCGCCAATTCAATGCTGCTCCCTCATGTGATGGAATTCAACATGGATGCGATTACGGACAGGCTTTCCCGGGTCGCTGAGCCGATGGGCATCGGCGTTCAAGGACTTTCCGCCGCGCAGGCCGCCGGGAAGGTAGTCGAGAAAATGGTGGAATGGACGAATGTTTTGGAAATTCCGCAAGATTTGAGGAGCTTTGGCGTAAAAGAAGACGACGTGCCGGCCTTGGCCGTATCCGCTTCCAAAGTAACGCGTCTGCTCAACAACAATCCGAAGCCGCTCGCTTTAACCGATATGGAAACGATTTATCGCAGATTGCTTGTCTAGCTAAAAGGTGATGAAAACATGAGGATATTCGTTATTTCAGACGATTTGACGGGCGCAAGCGATTGCGGAGGGCAGCTCGTGCGGTACGGGATGGACGTTTCGGTCGTTATGGACCGCAAGGCCGAAGGCCTGGGCAAGAAAGAAGCGGTTATTCTGGACACCGACAGCCGTTCCGTATCCGGGGAAGAAGCTTACCGCAGGGTGCGGAATGTCAGCGAGTGGATCAAAAAGGAGTCTTTCGATGTGGTGTACAAGAAGATCGACTCCACGATGAGAGGAAATATCGGGCAGGAAATCAACGCGGTATACGATGTTTTTCAACCGGATTTCGTCGTCATCGCCCCGGGGTATCCGGAAATCGGGCGCCGGGTGAAGGACGGGATTCATCTTTTGGGCGGAAAGAAGCTGCATGAAACCGAGGTGGCCAAAGACCCGAAAACGCCCGTTACCGAATCTAACATTATGCGGTTGATGCAAATTCAAACACATAGAGAAGTCGGTCATCTGACGCATGACGATTTGAAGCAAGGTTACCCGCAGTTTATGGAGAAGCTGTTGGCTTTTAAAAAGCGGAACATCTCCTACGTGACGGCGGATTCCGTTACGGAGTCGGATCTGGAGACGCTTGTCGTATGGATGAAGCAGACTCCGTTTTCCGTCATATGGGCCGGTTCGGCCGGCTTGATGAATTATTTGCCGCTTGCTTACGGGATGCGGCGCGGGCGTTCCGCGGCGAGTGTGCCCAAGCATGACAGCCCTGTTTTGCTCGTCGCCGGCAGCGTCAGCAAGGTCGGGCGGGAGCAGCTGCGGCAATTGCTGGCGAATGCCGATGTTGCCGGAATCGAGATGCGGTCGGATCAAGTGATTGCAGATGAGGCAGGCAAAGAGCGGGAGCGGAACCGGGTGATGGAGGAAGCCGGGAACGCTTTTCGCAATGGACTGCATGTTGCGCTGTTTTCTTCGAATGAGGTGGAACGGACGCAGCGATTGGGAGCCGAACAAGGCTGCAGCCCCGTTCAAATCAGCAATAGGGTATCGGAGGCGCTGGGGGAGATGGCGGTTTCGCTCGTGAAGCGGCATGCATTGCGCCATCTTTTTCTAACGGGCGGAGATACGGCCCATCAAGTGTTCCGCCAACTGCACGCACAGGAGTTCCATTTGCTGGACGAGGTCGAGCCGGGCATTCCGCTCGGGAAAATTATCACGGACGAAGAGGTGTTTGTCGTGACGAAAGCCGGCAGCTTCGGTACGCAGCAGGCTATGGTCAAGGCAGTCCGCAAACTTCAAGGAGGATCAGAATGAAGCCCATTATCGGAATTACGATGGGAGACGCGGCGGGGATCGGCCCCGAGGTCATCGTGAAAGCGTTAGCCCATCGTTCTGTTTATGACATTTGCCGTCCGGTTGTAATCGGGGATGCCGGCATATTGAATCGCGCCATTCAAGTTACACAGGCGAAAGTCAATCTTCAAACCGTCCGCCGGGTCGAAGACGGCAAGTTCGTCCCGGGCACGTTGGATTGCCTGGATATGAATCTGCTGCCGGAAGATCTGTCGTTCGGGGAAATATCCCCCGCCGCCGGCGACGCCGCTTTTCAATATTTGAAGCAAGCGGTCGAGCTGGCCAAGGAGAAGCGCATTCATGCGATTTGCACGGCACCCTTAAATAAAGAAGCGCTGCAAAAAGGCGGGCACCTGTATCCGGGGCACACGGAAATTTTGGCCGATCTTACGGATACGGCGGATTACTCCATGATGCTTTCCTCGCCTAAGCTGAAAGTGATTCATTTGACGACGCATGTAGGCTTGATCGATGCGATTAAGGCCATTACGCCGGAGCGGACTTACAAAGTGATCAAGCTCGCTTATGAAACGTTAAGCCGCGCCGGCTATAGGAATCCGAAAATCGCGGTTTGCGGCATCAACCCGCATGCCGGGGAGAACGGGCTTTTCGGCAACGGGGAAGAAGAGGAGAAGCTGATTCCCGCTATTGAACAAGCCGCCGCCGAAGGCATCCAAGCGAGCGGCCCGTATCCGGCCGACACTTTATTTTTCCGGGCTGTCCGCAAAGATTTCGATATCGTTGTCGCCTGCTATCACGATCAGGGGCATGTCCCGATCAAAGTGCTGGGGCTGGAAGAAGGCGTCAATATTACCGTGGGCCTAAAAGGCGGCGTGATCCGCACTTCCGTCGACCACGGCACCGCATTCGATATTGCCGGGAAAAATATCGCGGATGAGCGAAGCATGCTGGCCGCGATCGGGTCGGCTGCCGATTTGTCCCCGAAAAACTAGAGCGAAGGAGCAACCTGTTATGAAAGTCGTATCTACTTCACCGTCCTTTGCCAAGTATTCGCAGGAGCCGATTCATTATTTGGAAAAGCACGGCATCCAAGTCGTCCACGTACCGTCCGACATTCAAGAGGAGCAGTTTATTGAAGCAGTCCGGGATGCGGACGCGGCGATTGTCGCTTTTAACGAAATGACTCCTAACGTGTTTGCGCACGCTCCGCGCTTGAAGATCGTGTGCAAGCATGGAGTCGGTGTGGATAACATTCATCTGGAAGCGGCCAAAGCGGGCGGCGTCTGGGTGACGAACGTTCCGAACGCCAACAAGCATGCGGTAGCCGATTTTACTTTTGCGCTCATGTTGTCGTTAGCCAGACAGATTCCGCTTGCCAATGACTTGACGAAAAAAGGCGAGTGGCCGCGCATATTCGGCTCCGACGTGTATCAGGCGACGGTCGGCATTATCGGACTCGGCAGCATCGGCAAAGAGGTTGCCCGCAGAGCGGCCGGCTTCGATATGGAGATTTTGGCTTACGATCCTTATCCCGATCATGCTTTTGCCCAAGCGCATGGGGTTAAATTCGTAACGATGGAGGAAATTTTGGCGGGCAGCGATTTTGTCACGCTTCACATTGCTCTGACCGACCAAACGAAACATTTAATCGGCGCAGCCCAGCTTGGCATGATGAAAAAGAGCGCTTACCTCATCAACGCGTCCAGAGGCGGCATCGTCGTTGAAGATGCGCTGTACGAAGCGTTGACGACAGGGGCGATTGCCGGCGCCGCATTGGATGTGTTCGAGCAAGAGCCGCTGAAGGAGCACCGACTGTTCGCTTTGCCCAATTTTATCGCGCTGCCTCATATCGCCGGGTATACGAGCGGAGCCATTAACGCATTAAGCCTGACCTGCGCCAAAAATATCGTTGAAGTGCTCGTAAACAACAAAAGGCCCGACCATGTGATGAACGGGCTATAACACAATCGGATACGGAGAGGTTGAGTTGCAAACATGAATAAAAGATCAAACGTACGCTGGGTAGTCGCGTTTCTGATGTGGGCGGCTATCGCCATCAATTATATCGACCGCACTGTTCTCTCGGCAGCGGCTCCGTATATCACCAAGGAGTTCGGTTTGAATGCCGCACAGATGGGCCTTATTTTATCGGGATTTTTCTGGTCTTATGCCTTATTGCAGATTCCTTCCGGATGGGTCGCGGACAAAATCGGGCAAAAGAAAACGCTCGGCTTCGCCGTTATCTGGTGGTCGCTCGCAACGGCGGTGACCGGCCTGGCGACCGGCTTTAAGTCGATTTTCGGCTTTCGGGTAGCGCTGGGGATCGGCGAAGCGGCGGCTTATCCCAGCAACGCGGGGATCGCGTCCAAATGGTTTCCGGATAAGGAGCGGGCGACGGTAGCCGGTATTTTTGACAGCGGTTCCAAGTTCGGCGGTGCTGTCGCCATCCCTTTGATCGTCTGGCTCATTTCGATGTTTCAATGGAAAATGACGTTTGCCATCATCGGTTTGCTCGGGATCGTATGGGCGGCTGTCTGGTTGTGGTATTTTAAAGAGAGGCCGGAAGATCATAAAGGCGTAAACGAGGCGGAACTGAAACATATCCGCGACGGCCAGGCGACAAAAGAAAGCGACGGCGCCGAGCGTCCGATGAAATGGTACCAGCTGCTCAAATACCGGAATATTTGGGCGATGTGCATCGGATTTTTCATGATCAACTACAATTCGTATTTCTTCATTACGTGGCTGCCGACTTACCTGGTCAAAGAAAGAGGCATGGGCCTGATTGAAATGGGTTTTATGGCATCGCTTCCATTGTTGTGCGCCATGGTCATGGAAGTGGTGGCGGGTTGGCTGTCCGACCGCATTTATGCCAAAGGGCTGCTCTCTTTGACGGCGACAAGAAAGCTGTTCCTGATCGTCGGCCTGCTGATGGCTTGCTGCATCGGGTTTGCCGCGTTCGCCCATTCGGCCGTGCTGGCCGTAGTGCTCTTGTGCATCGCAAAGTCCGGCACGACCGTAGCCGCTTCCCAGGTTTGGGCGCTTCCGGGAGATGTTGCGCCGAAGAACATGACCTCTATCGTTGCCGGCATGCAGAACACGGTTTCCAATATGGGAGGCGTAGTGGGGCCGATTATAACGGGATTTTTCGTTGCTGCTTACGGTTCGTTCGTGCCCGCTCTGCTGTTCTCGGCCGCGCTCATCGTCATCGGAATTCTCAATTACTTGTTCTTGCTCGGAAAAGTAAAACCGATTCAATAGCAATGGCGAACAACTGCAAATCATAATAACGGTTACTGCATGTGATGCAATGAAAAAGGAGATGCTGAAATGTTCATTCCAAAAGGTATAATTCCCGCCATGGTCACTCCGTTTACGGCGGACTATAAGTTGAACGAGACGGCTTTGCGCCAGATGACCCGCCGTTTTATTGATGCGGGCGTACACGGTTTGTTCGCTCTGGGGACGAACGGCGAGTTTTTCTCGCTCACTTCCGAAGAAAAAATCAGAATTGCGGAGATTGTCGTTGAAGAAGCAAAAGGCCGGGTTCCCGTCTATATGGGTGCAGGCGGGATCAGTACGGAGGAAACGATTGTTTTGACCCGCAAATTTGAAGCAATCGGCGTCGATGCCGTATCCGTGATCACCCCTTACTTTTTGGCGTTTACGCAAAAAGAGCTGTCGGACCACTACGTCAGCCTGGCCGGCTCGACTTCGCTGCCGATTGTGCTGTACAACATCCCGGCGCGGACCGGGAACAGCTTGCAGCCTGCGACCGTAGCCCAACTATCCCGCATCCCGAATATCGTCGGCATCAAAGACAGCAGCGGCAGCTACGATAACATTCTGGCTTATCTCGAAGCTACCGATCCTGGCGAATTTTCCGTTTTGGCCGGGACGGACTCTTTAATTCTCTCCACGCTGCTGGCCGGAGGACATGGCGCCATTGCTTCAACGGCGAACGTATTCCCGCAGCAAGTTGTTTCGATTTACGAAAACTGGAAACAAGGCGAAGTCGCAAAAGCCGAGGAGGCGCAAAGAGTGCTGAGAAAACTTCGCGGCGCCTTCAGTCTCGGAACGCTTCCCTCTGTTTTGAAAGAAGTGCTGAACATGATCGGCGTTCCGGCCGGACCGTCGCGCAAGCCGGTCGGTCTTGTTACGGACCAGGCTAAGGAAAAACTGGAGCAGATGGTGCAGGCATACCGCGAACAAGGGCTTGTCGAGTAAAGCCTATGCTGAAAAAAGTCGAACAATTGCTGAGGGATATCCCGATTCCGAGAATGGCAAAAGTTCAGCAAAACTTTTTTGCTCCCGAGCTTGACGATACGGCAAAGGCTGTTCATCAAGCCATTGAAGCGGCAGGCGTTATGTCACGCATTCTTCCGGGGGACCAGGTAGCGATCGCAGTCGGCAGCCGCGGGGTAGCCGATATCCCGATTCTGGTCAAGGAAGTCGTCCGTGCCGTGAAATCGGCCGGGGCGTTTCCTTTCATCGTGCCCGCTATGGGCAGCCATGGCGGAGCGACGGCGGAGGGCCAAGCCGAAGTGTTGGAGCAATTGGGGGTCACGGAGCCTTCCGTGGGAGCGCCGATACGCTCAAGCATGGAAGTCGTGGAGGTCGGGAGACTGCCCAAAGGCTTGCCCGTGTACACCGACAAACTAGCTTATGAAGCCGATAAAATTATCGTCATCAACCGGATCAAACCGCACACCGCGTTCAGCGGTCCGATTGAAAGCGGCTTGATGAAGATGGTGACCATCGGCCTCGGCAAGCATAAAGGCGCGGATGCCGCTCACGCCTACGGGTTCGGCAGCATGGCGGAGCATGTTCCCGCGATGGCCCGCATCGCGCTTGCCAAGCTCCCGGTCGCGTTCGGCTTGGCCTCCGTAGAAAATGCGTATGACCGCCCGGCCAAAATCGTGGCCGTACCCGCCGAGCGGATCGAATACACGGAGCCGGAGCTGCTGCTGGAAGCGAAGTCGCTCATGCCGCGGCTGTTGTTCGACCCGATCGACGTCCTGATCGTCGATGAGATCGGCAAAGACATATCCGGCAGCGGCATGGACCCGAATATAACCGGGCGCTTCAATACGCCTTATGTGAAAAGCACGGCTCCTGCCATCAGCCGAATCGTAATCCTCGGCCTGACGGAAAAAACGCAAGGCAACGCGCTCGGTATCGGCCCGGCGGACATCATCACGCAGCGCTTGTTCGACCAAATCGATTGGGAGAAGGGCTATTTGAACGCTTTTACAAGCACGGTATTGACGCCGGTCAAAGTCCCGATGTTCCTTCCGACGGAGCAGATGGCGGTGCAGGCGGCGATCAAGACATGCAACGTCCCGGACCTGCATCAAGTGAGGATGGTACGCATCAAAAACACGCTGGAACTCAAGCATATTTGGATTTCCGAGAGCATGCTGCCCGACGCGCGGAACATCAGAGAAGTCGACGTATTGACGGAGCCGTCAGTCATGCATTTTTCATAAATGAAAGGCGCTGCACGCGAGCAGCGCTTTTTTTCAATACGTGGGGGGGCGGGGCCTGGCTGCGCAAAGAAAACCTGCGAAAGTACATCTTTTTGCTCGATGGATACGCTGGCCACGACAAATTCCTGCAAATGTGCAGGCTTTTTGCTGCGAATATGGGCTCAGGTTCATTTTCATCGAAAAATTCCTGCACAATCGCAGGCTTTTTGCCAAAACGAACCGGTTTCCCGGAAAAAGCCTGCACTTTCACAGGCATTTCCTGCCGATCGCAGACCCTGCCTGGCTGCGCGAAGATAATTTGCAAAAGTGCCGTTTGGTTTGAATAGCATGAATATGGGCAATCGATTATAATAGCGAATGATCATGTTCATTGCAAAGAGGGTTTGTACCATGTTGACCAGGGAACATTTTTTTGACCGCAAAAAGCGGGAAACGGGCGTGGCCCTGAACGACGCCCAGAAAAGGGCGGTTCTTCATACCGACGGAGCGCTGCTGCTCCTGGCGTCGCCCGGTTCCGGGAAGACGACGACACTCATGATGAGAATCGGCTACCTCATTGAGGAAAAAGGAGTGAAGCCGGAGAGAATCAAGGCTGTGACCTTCAGCCGGGCCGCGGCAGCCGACATGCAGGAGCGGTTCAAGCGCTTTTTCCCCGGGGTGCCGCCCGTTCATTTTTCGACGATACATAGTTTGGCGTTTGAAGTGATGCGGGAGCATTTGCGCAGGTCGGGAACCACGTATCAGCTGATCGAGGGGGAAGTGAACCTGGAGGAGCAGGGGCTATTCGACCCGGAACGTCCGCCGCTGCACAAAAAGTTTATTTTGCGCCGGCTGTTTCAGGAGATCGCAGGCGAGAATATCACCGACGACCAGATGGAAGAGCTGACTACATACATCAGCTTCGTCAAGAACAAAATGCTTCCGCAGCACGAATGGGCCGGGGTTCCGTGCGACGTTCCGCTGGCGGAGGCGGTTATGCGGCAGTACGAGACTTTCAAGCAGTCCGGCGCGGACAAGCTTTTGATCGATTATGACGACATGCTGACGCTTGGCAATCAGGCGCTTGAGGAGGATAGAGGGCTTTTGCGGAAATACCAGCAAAGGTATGATTACGTGCTGACGGACGAAAGTCAGGACACCTCGCTCGTGCAGCATGCGATCATCGAAAAGCTGGTGCGCAAGCACGGCAATTTGTGCGTCGTGGCCGACGACGATCAGAGTATCTATACGTGGCGGGCGGCGGAGCCGGAGTACCTGATCAATTTTCGCAGCGTATATCCGCATGCGGCGACGCTGATGATGGAGCAAAATTACCGCTCCTCGAAGGATATCGTTGATGTGGCGAACCGTTTTATCAAGCGCAACAAGAACCGTTACGACAAAAACATGTTTACGCACAATCCCCGGCAAAAGCCGATCGTCCTGAGAAGCTTCGCCGATTATAAATATCAGTCCAAGTACGTGGCGGAAAAAGTGGCGGAGTTTGCCGATCTGCGCGAGGCGGCCGTACTTTACCGGAACAACGCGTCCTCGATCATGCTGATGAACGAATTCGACCGGGCCGGCATCCCTTTTTACATGAAGGACACCGATAACCGCTTTTTTTCCCATTGGGTCGTTGAAGACGTATTGAACTTTATGCGCATGAGCTTTAGCGACCGTCGTCCGGACCTGCTGGAGAAAATTCATACCAAATGCATCGGCTATATTACGAAAAAGCAGATGGCGGCGCTTATGGGCATTGCAGACGGCCAAGTCTCGGTATTCGATACATTGCTGGACCGCGTCCCGCTGCAGGATTACCAGGTAAAGCAGCTGAAGGAAGCCAAAGAAACTTTTCAGCAAATGAGAGGCGTCGCTCCGCTCCACGCTATCCGCATGATCCGGGGGCCGCTCGGATACGAGAAGGCGATCGACAAAATGTGCGAGCGGCTCGGCTTTCGCAGGGAGGCGTTGATCGGCATTTTGAACACGCTGGAAGCGATCGCCGATACGCTGGAGACGATGGAGGAGTTTGCGGCCCGGCTCAAACATCTGGAATCGGCGCTGAAAACGTCGAAGTTCAACAAGCATGAAAATGCGGTCACATTGTCCACCCTGCACAGCGCCAAAGGTCTGGAGTTCGACCAGGTGTTCATGGTCGATTTAGTCGACGGCATCCTGCCCGCGGCGGACGATATTCAAAAATTCGCCAAAGGCAGCAAAGCGCAGATGGAGGAATCCGCGCGGCTGTTCTACGTCGGCATGACGCGTGCCCGTACGCACCTGGAGCTGCTGACTTACAGAGCGAGGGACGGGGAAAAGGCTGCGGAATCCCAATTTGTTGCGGATGTCCGGCTTTTGCTGCAGCCTGGCAAGCCTGCGCCGGTTAAAAAGGAGCTGCCGCGGGCGCTTACGGTTACGGTGAAAATGGCCGCGCCGGCCCCCGTCAACCCGCGCGCGATCCGCGGGAGGGACCGGCTGCAGGCAGGCGGCGCCGTCAGGCACGGCGTATTCGGAAACGGGGAAATCGTGTCGCTCGGGAGCGAAACGATTTTGATCCGTTTCCAGGCCGGGGAGAAGCGGCTGTCCGTCGCGGCCTGCCTGGAAAGGGGCCTGCTCGAGCCGGGGTGACCCGGCGGTTCGCGGCAGCGCTGGCGGCCGGGGCCGCCGGACCGCACGCGGTTGCAGGCGCGGGAGGGTCGCCCCGCGGTGCGGCGCCGCCAAAGCGGCAGGGCCGCCGCTGGGGGTTGACCGCCGCCAGGCGCCGGCGCCGACTCGCGTGCGGGAATCGCGGGGGCCGGGCGCCGGGCCTACCCCGGCCCGTGCGTTCGGGATTCGCGCGGGGCGCCGGGCCTACCCCGGCCCGTGCGTCCGGGATTCGTGCGGGGCGCCGGCCCTCCCCCGGCCCGTGCGTTCGGGATTCACGCGGGGCGCCGGCCCTCCCCCGGCCCGTACGTTCGGGATTCGCGCGGGGCGCCGGCCCCCCCCCGGCCCGTACGTCCGGGATTCGTGCGGGGCGGGGTGGGGGCCTTTGGGCGGAAGCGCTCCGCGGCAGGCGCATAAAGCGGCAAAAGATGTACTTTCGCTGGTTGTTGCGAAAGTTTTGGTTGGTTGCTGCCCACAGGTTCAGCCCAGCCTTTTGTGAAGCTGCGGGGGAGGAGCCCAGAAAGCTGCGAAATTGCGGGCAGCCCAGAAACCCACACGTCGAAGCGGGTCGCATTCTAGTTGCGCGAAGAAAACCTGCAAAAGTACAGTTTTTTGCTCGTTAATGTGCTGGCAGCGAAAAATTCCTGCAATTGTGCAGGCTTTTCGCCGCGAACAGGGGCTCTGGTTCATTTTCATCGAAAATTCCTGCACAATTGCAGGCATTTCGCCAAAATGAACCATTTCTACGAAGAAAACCTGCACTTTTGCAGGTTTTCTCCCTGCCGCCGTCTTGTCCCCACCACTTCAGCACCGCAACCCGTGCAGGAGGGCGTGGGTCGGGGAAGAGCGGCTGTACCTACTCTGGTTCCTCTAACTCGTCACTTTATCAACAATCTGACTTTGCAGACTTTTTTGCGATGGGTGGTGATTTTGTCGAGCAAGCTATTTGCCGCTCTTCAGATCATCGCCGGAGCCGGGGGCCGGGAGGGGGGGACTCGCCAAGCCGATGCCAACCACCACCGCGCCGAGGCTAGGCGCTGAGCCGGGTGCCCGCTCCCCGCCGGAGCGCTGCCAACCACCACCGCGCCGAGGCTAGGCGCTGAGCCGTGCGCCCCGCTCCCTGCCGTAGCACCGCCAACCACCGCCGCGCCGAGGCTAGGCGCTGAGCCGGGTGCCCGCTCCCCGCCGGAGCGCTGCCAACCACCACCGCGCCGAGGCTAGGCGCTGAGCCGTGCGCCCCGCTCCCTGCCGTAGCACCGCCAACCACCGCCGCGCCGAGGCTAGGCGCTCAGTTGTGCGCCCCGCTCCCTGCCGGAGCACCGCCAACCACCACCGCTCCGGGCCTAGGCGCCCCGTCCGGCGCCCGAGCCCCCCATACACGAACGACTCCGAGAATCGTTCGTGTATTTTATTATTGACACGACCACTGTATTAAGGGTATAGTACACCCATAGTGTATGAACTACTTAGTACACACACTTCGTTTTTTCGGAATGCTGGTTTCGAGGACTGTTTGGTCAGGCTTCACGAGAAAGGAACTTAGGGAGATGGGCCGATGAACGTTACGTTTAATAATCGCGATCCGGTGTATTTGCAGGTGGTGCGGTACTTTAAAGAGGAGATTGCGACCGGCAGATTGGCGGCAGGCCAGGAGATACCGTCCCGCAGGGAGCTGGCAGGATTGCTCCAGATTAATCCCAATACGGTGCAGCGGGCTTATAAGGAAATGGAGGAGCAGAAATTGATTACGACGGAAGGCAATTCCCCGAGCCGTATTACGACGGATGAGCGGGTGCTGAGCTTGATTCGGGAGGAGCTCATTCGGGAAGCGGTCGAAGTGTTCGTGAATTCGGTCAAGAAAATCGCGGTGCCCGTCGACGAGCTGATGCAAATTGTCAAGGACAAATACGAATCGGAGCGGGCTAAGGAATAGGAGACGGGCTAAGGAGCAGCTGACGTTGTCTGAAGCCGGTTTTTCTGAAGGAAGACTTGAAGGAGGTTGCCCTATGGTTGAAGTGAACCGGATAAGCAAGAAATACGGAAGAAAAAGAGTGCTGGACGAAGTTACGTTCACAGCGGAGAAAGGCCAGATCACGTGCCTGGTAGGCATGAATGGGGTAGGCAAGTCAACGGTCCTGAAATCCATTATGGGGCTGACGCCGGTTAGCGGCGGCCATATTCGGATCGACGGCCAGCCGATGAATAAGCGGCTCTACGAAAAAATCGCATATATTCCGGATACGCTGACGATGCCGCCCTCTATGAAGATCAGTGAGGCGATGGACTTTATGCAGGATTTTTATGAATCCTGGAACGTGCGACGCGCTGTGGAACTGCTCGCTTTTTTCAAGCTGAAGGAAGGGGACCGGATCAGCGATCTATCGAAAGGGAACGCGGCTAAGGTCAATCTGCTGCTCGGCTTGTCGCTTGACGCGGATTATGTATTGATGGACGAGCCTTTTTCCGGGATCGATATTTTCAGCAGGGAGCAGATTGCCGCCGTGTTCACCAGCCATTTGATCGAAGAACGCGGGGTCATCATTACGACGCACGAAATTCATGATATCGAGCATTTGATCGACAAGGTCGTGCTGCTTGACCAAGGCAGGGTGATGAAAGAGTTTATCGCGGAAGATATCCGCATGAAAGAAGGCAAGTCCGTCGTGGACGTGATGAGAGAGGTGTATTTGGCATGAATCGTTACTGGAAGCTTCTGAGCTGGGAATTGAACCGGTTCGCCAAAATTTACGGTGTATTATGGCTTGTAGTTCTGCTCTCGCAAATGACCGGCGTGTTTTTGTACGCCCATAATTATACGAGTATTGCTGACGAAAGAATGTACAATGATTCTTTAACCGCAGCCGAATACACCGCCCGTTTTCGGCCGGCGAGCTTTGAACATACGATCTCGTCTTCCTGGTTTGAAGCGCCATTTTCTTTGTGTGCGGCGGCGCTCCTGCTGTATGTATTCCTGATCTGGTATCGGGACTGGTTCGGCAAACATACTTTTGCCTACCGGCTTCTCATGCTTCCGACTTCGCGGATGAATGTGTTTTGGGCCAAGCTGAGCGCCATTCTGCTGTTTGTGCTGGGATTTGTCGCTTTCCAACTGCTGATTCTTCGGCCGCAGCTGCTCTTTTTCAATCTGATGATTCCGAGTGAATTCAGGGTTCCTGTATCCATGGGGGAGCTGATTTCAAGCAGTTCCAACTTGAATACGATCATTCCCCGGCATTTCATTCAGTTCGTCCTGTATTACGGCGCTGGAATTATGGCAGTAACGGTCGTTTTTGCGACCATTTTGCTGGAACGCAGCTTCCGCATCAAGGGAATCGTCGCAGGCATTGTTTATGCGGCACTGGCCGGTTTATTGCTCCTATTGCCCATGTTCATCGCTAAAAACCTGCTTCCGAATTATTTTTATCGCAGCGAGTTATATTTGATGGAAGCCGTCGCCGGGCTTGTGGTGCTGGGCGTCTCGCTGTGGTTCAGTTCCTATCTGCTTCGTAACAAGGTAACCGTCTAAGGAGGAGTAAGAATGAAGCGTTATTGGAAATTAGCCGTGCTCATTCCTCTTATCGTTGTGTGCATAGGCATTTATTATATATGGCTGTCCAGCGGTGCTTATCCGCAATACGTTTTGAAGTGGCAGGAAGGCAACGAGAAGGAGGCTTTTCCGGTCTCACTTCAAGCTAATTACAGAAATGAACCGCTCAGTATCAGTTCGGCCGGAAGCCTGTATCGCAACGAGCAGTCCGTTCGGGAAATAACGGATGCTTATAATATGTTTAACGATGACTTTAACAAGCTTGTGAAGGAACACCGTTCGTTCATGCGGGGGAAAAGAAACCTCGGCGGCGTCTACGAGGATGACCGCATTATCGGGTATGCGGATATCAAATACGAGTCCGATTCGAAAAAAAGCAATTTTTTAGCCTTCCATCCTTTCAATTTCCGTTTTGCCGTGTCGGTATACGATAAGTCGCGGAAAGAAAGCTCTTCCTTCGAGGTCAATGTGCCAAGGGAGAACGAATATAATAATCTGAATATGGCTGAAGTTCAAATCGACGGTCAGAATATGAAGCTGATTACATATAATTCCAAGCGAAATCCAAACAAGCAGGGAAGCTACATTTCGGAAGTTCATCTGTATACGCTGAATTTGGACGCGAAAACTGTGGCCGAGGATCAGGCGATTTTAACCGGTCTTGTACAGGACGACGATAACCCGATCGACATCGGGGGTGTGCTTGAGGCGAATCCGACGAAGGCAAGCCGCTACGCTATTTTTAATCTTACATATTCCAAAAAGAATACGGCAAAACAATCATCGGAAACGGTTGCTTCTCGGGAGTATGTGAAGGATAAAGAGGAACTGATTGTCTACGACATACCAAGCGGCAAGCTGGCGGTGATACAGGATGCAGCGATAACAAGTTTGCTGAAAGAAACCGATGCCGTCACAGTCAGACACTCCGGGAACGAGCTGTTCCTGACCTCATGGAAGGACCCCAAAGGGCCCCGTGTTATCCGATATAGTCTGGCGGACAACAAAATTATGAAAGATCTGACGATAGCGTTCAAAGACGGGGGCAAAGGCGGGGAAGAGGTGCGAACCGCAAGTATTGCGAATAATCGTATATACATGCTGGTTAACTCGATGAAGGATGAAACATCCCCTCCAAGGGTAGTCATCGCCGAACTGGACAACGGAACGGTCGTTTATCAGGGCGCGGTCGCGACCAACGATAATCGGAAGTTTAGAAATTTGACGATTTTTGATATAGAAGGCAAACAGCAAGAAGAGCCGTCCCGGCAGTCGGCCTGGGCCCTTCTGCCGCCGTCGTAATACGAAGAACCTCCGGCGCTGCGCGCATGCAGCGGTCTGGAGGTTTTTTCGTTACCACATAAGAATGTTTAAGTTCTTTACAGCGCTAAAGCGCGTAGAACAGCATTCTTATTGGCGAATAAACCTACCTCTAAACGCGGTCGCTCATCTTCGAAAAGACCTCGATAGAGGTTTATCTCATTGATCGAAGGGCCATACGCGTCCGCTCCTCGGAGTATCGAGTCTGTAATCGGAATACTTCACGTCATAGAACCCGTATGACCTGACAGCGTATTTTCAGCGCACATTCAGTGCACTTTCAGTTGGTTGTGCTACGATAATTGTTAAGGATGTTCGCATGACTATGGAGAAAATCCCGTTGGAATAAGCGGCAGGCAGGCCGATTCCGCGCCGCCGTTTTTTGGCGGTGGCGGTTGGAGCGTCGGCTGCCGTACTATCGGCGGCGCTTTATTTCCCGCTGCGGCCGTGCTATACTTTTGTAAATTTGCATGCGGAAGAGGACGAACAGATGGCGACGATCAAGGATGTGGCTGAGAAAGCGGGAGTAACCGTTACAACGGTTTCCAGGGTTCTCAATAACCGTGGCTATATTAGCGACGCTACCCGGCAAAAAGTACATAAAGTCATGGAAGAGCTGCAGTATCAGCCCAATGAAATCGCGCGCTCGCTTATGCGCAAAAAATCGATGATGCTGGGATTGATCATTCCCGCCGTTGCTCATCCTTTTTTCGGGGAGCTGGCGAATAAGCTGGAAAATTACGCCTCTCTCAAAGGGTACAAAATTTTACTGTGCAATTCCCGGCTCGACCAGGCGAAGGAAAAAGAATATATCGATATGCTCAAGAGCAATCGCGTCGATGGCATTATTATGGGCAGCCACACGCTGGATGTGCTTGAGTATTTACAGCTTCGCAAGCCCGTCGTGACGTTTGACCGGCGCATTGCGGATATCCCCTACGTATCCTCGGATAACTATCAGGGCGGCGTATTGGCGGCGGAATTGCTGATCCGCAAGGGATGCAGAAACATTGGGCATATTTGCGGCAATTTGTCCCTGGACATGCTGGGCAACCGCCGGACCGAGGGGTTTATGGCAACGCTCAAACGGCATTCGCTGGAGCCCGTCATTATCGAGCTCGGAACGGATGTGTTCGAAAGCGGCGACTACGAAAGGGCGGTCAGGCGGATGCTGGCCGACTATCCGGAGGTGGACGGCGTTTTTGCAAGCAGCGACATGATCGCCTACTATATGATCAAAGCTTGCACATCGCTCGGAATTCGAATTCCGGAGCAGTTGAAACTGATCGGCTACGACGATATTCAATTCTCCTCGCTGGTGACGCCGGGGCTGACCACGATCAGACAGCCGCTCGAAGCGATGAGCCGGATGGCGCTCGACATTATCGACAGACTGACGGCAGGGGAAACCGTCCCTTTGGAGAACGTCCTTCCCGTGACTTTGGTGGAACGACAAACTACCTAGACGAAAAGCCGAATCCCTTTTGCGGGATAAGGCTTTTTTTGCGCATATGGTTCATTTTGCGGAAAAGCCCGCAATCGTGCAGGAATTCCTGATAAAAATGGGTCCACAGGCCGTGGAGCCGGAGACCCGGAATGCGCAGCGGCATGTCGAGCAGTTTTTGCATATCCATCCGTCTGATTTCAAAATAAAGGCAGAGTGACCGGAAAAGCCAAAGGAGGGCCTATGCCCTCCAATAAAATTACAGCTCTTATACATGCGCCGCCAAAAAAGCGCGGACGATATCAAGCACCTTCGGCGTCCAAAAGCGCGCCCCGTGCCCCGCTCCTTTCACCTTATAGAAGGTTGCCTGATGCCCCGCTTCCTTTAAAGATTCGTATAATAAAACGCTTTGGTTGAAAGGAACGATTTCATCTTGATCGCCATGCATAATTAAAAACGGCGGAAGCGGCTTCTCTTTGGAAATATAGAAAATCGGATTTGTCAGGGCCGCCTTCTCCTTGTTCTGTTGAATCGGGCCGCCGATCAGCAAAGATTCGGGAGAACCGGCCGCGTCATGGTCGATCCTGGACGGATATTTGCTCATTTGAAGAATGTCGGTCGGCCCGTAAAAATCGATAACTGCGTTGACGCTGCTCGGTTGTTCCGGGAATAAATCCGAATCGAAGCCGGCTACGCCTTCGCTGACCCCTGTAAGCGCTGCCAGATGTCCTCCCGAAGAATCTCCCCAGACAGCAACCCGGCCCGGATCAATTTGATAGGTTACGGCATGTTTTCTTAAATACCGGATAGCCGTTTTCACGTCCTGGATTTGAGCCGGAAATTTGGCTTCGAGCGAATGCCTGTATTCGACGCTTGCTACAACGTAGCCATGATGGGCAAAATCGGATAACTGCGGGATGGCCGTATACCGTTCCTGCGGAAGCCAGCCTGATCCTTGAATGTAAACTAGCAACGGGAACGGTCCCTTGCAGTGAGCCGGCTTTATAAGATTGATACGAATATCGCGCTCTCCGAAAGAGGCGAAAACGATGTCCGGTATGTACTTGGCGATATAGCGATCTTCTTCGTCTCCGCTTACGATCTGCATATCTTCGGATTCGTAGTTATCCACAGGAACTTTGACTTGAAGAAAAGTCAATTTGGGGGCTTCCATTTGTTAATTCCTCCTTAGTTTGGCGGATCGTTTTACTGGCCGATTGCGGCAATTCGCACCGCGCGCAGCTCTTAGCCCGCGGTGTTGTGCTGCATGACGGCGGCCGGTCGACCACATGGGCACGGCATTCTGCGAGGCAATCGGGATTTGGGATTCGGAGAATCGTGAAACCGCTAATAACACTTACGTCAATGTTATTCAGAACGCCTGAGAAAGTCGCGAGCGTTATCCAGAACCACCTGAGAAAGGCACCGATGGTATCCAGGACGCCCGAGAAAGTCTTGGGGGAGCTGTGCTCGAAGCAATGGTGTTTCGCTTTCCCGCCCATGCCGATGCGGTCGCCTGTGAAGCGGATTGGCCACCCGAAAAACCTGCGAAAGTGCAGGCTTTTTCGACGGAAGCGGTTCGTTTTGTGGAAAAGCCTGCAATTGTGCAGGAATTCCCAATAAAAACGGGTCCAAGCTAGAATATTGGTGGAAAAGCCTGCAGATTTGCAGGAATGTTGCGTTCTGAGCGTACCAACGAGGAAAAAGATGTACTTTTGCAGGTTTTCCGCGCGTTGCCGAGTAGAAATGCTGCCTTTTAGCATGCGGGTTTTCAACAGTCACACATTTGCAGGCTTTCTCCACGTTGCCGAGTAGATTTGCTAGCTCTAGCGAGCAAGAATTCAGCAAATACTTGCGGATGGCGGGGCGGCGAAAAAGCGGCTGTTTGCGCTCGTTCGATGATGCAACTAGTGTAATCGGTATAGTTACACAAATTAGTATAGATTTGCCTGTACCTATAGTCAATATCCTCGGTAAATTCTCCCTTTTCAGGTGCCGGTAAACAACAAAACTCGACGATATGTCAAGCGATTGACATAACACCGGCGGATCACTATAATCTCACTTAGATACGGTTTGGGGAGCAGGGCTCCGCCAAATGGGAAAGAAGGGTGCGCGATGAGCTATACCAGGGAAAAGGCCGACGCGTTTATTCGCGAGAATAAGCATTTGCTTCGCAATGATTATCGGCCAGGGTATCATTTGGCCGGGGAATTGGGCTGGATCAACGATCCGAACGGTTTTGTCCATTTTCAGGGAGAATACCATTTGTTTTATCAGCATTATCCGTATAAGCCTGTCTGGGGGCCGATGCATTGGGGGCATGCGGTCAGCCGGGATTTGATCCGCTGGTCGTATCTGCCGGTTGCGCTCGCTCCGGACCGGGAATACGACAAGGACGGCTGCTTCTCGGGCAGCGCGATTGTGAAGGACGGGCAATTGACGCTTATGTATACCGGGCATGTGGTGACAGGCCCCGATAAAGACCGCGATTATGTGCAGACCCAGAGTCTGGCGCTGTCGGTGGACGGGGTCGCTTTTACGAAAAGCGGGCTCAATCCGGTCATCCCTGCGTCCCAAATCCCGGCTCATGCCAGCCAAAAAGATTTTCGCGATCCGAAGGTGTTCGAGCGGGACGGGCAATACTACGTCGTGCTCGGCTCCAACGACGGTGCCGGCAGCGGAATTATTTTGATGTACCGGTCGGCGGATTTGCGGGAGTGGACGTTCGCCGGCGAAATTGCCAGGAGCGATGGCACGCTGGGAGATAATTGGGAATGTCCGGATTTATTCCGGTTGGAGGACCGCGACGTGCTGATGATGTCCCCGCAGCGCATGCCGTCGCAGGGCGATAACTATCATAATTTGCATTCCACGGTTTTCATGCTGGGCAGGCTGGACACGGCGGAAGGAAAGTTCCATTACGACAGCTACAGCCCGATCGACTATGGGTTCGATTTTTACGCGCCGCAAACGTGCGAGGACGATCGGGGAAGACGCATCATGGTCGGATGGATGGACATGTGGGAATCGGACATGCCGACTCAGCAAGGACACTTTTGGGCGGGGGCGATGACTCTGCCGCGGGAAGTCAGGCTGCATGGCGACAAGCTGCTCTTCGTGCCTGTGCAAGAAATAGAGGCTTATCGGGAACAGCCGTATGAGCTTGCGGCACAAGAGCTTGACGGCGAACTGACGCTCGGCTGCACGGGGGACCGCTACGAGCTGGATGTTGTCATCGAGGCGGGGGAAGCGTCCGCGTTCGGCTTGAAGCTGCGCCAGGGTGCGGAAGAAGAGACGCTGATCGCCTACGATACAGTTTCCGGTTTGCTGCGCTTCAACCGCGACCGTTCGGGAAGCGGGCCGAAAGGCGAGCGCAGAACCGCGGTAGAGCTTAAGGATAACAAGCTTGCTCTGCGCGTATTCGTAGACCGCTCTTCCGTCGAGGCGTTCATTCAAGACGGCGAGAAAGTTATGACCGGGCGGATCTACCCGGGGCCGGAATCGCTGGGCATTCAGCTTTTCTCTGAAGGGCAGTGCCGGATCGTTTCGCTGCGCAAATGGGACATTCGTTAAGAGGAGGACGGCACATGAGAACTGTATATACAATTGGCGAAGCATTGATTGATTTTATTCCTGCAGAGACCGGCGTTCCGCTGAAGGCGGTCGGCAGTTTTGCCAAAGCGGCGGGCGGAGCGCCGGCGAATGTCGCTTGTACGGTCGCGAAGCTCGGAGGGCGGAGCGCTTTTATCGGCAAGCTCGGCGAAGACGCTTTCGGCGATTTTCTTGTGGAGACGCTGGATCGGCTTGGCGTGGATACGCGTTATGTATCCCGCACCGCGCAAGCGAATACGGCGCTCGCGTTCGTCAGCCTGCAGGCGGACGGCAGCAGGGATTTTTCGTTCTACCGCAAGCCGAGCGCAGACATGCTGCTGGAGGAAAGCGATATCGACGCATGCCCGTTCGCGGCGGGGGATTTGCTGCACTTCGGCTCTGTCGATCTGATCGAAGCGCCCGTGAAGTACGCGCATATCAAAGCGATCGAAACGATGAAAAGCCGCGGAGGCTTAATCAGCTTCGATCCGAACGTCAGGCTCCCGCTGTGGAACAGCGCGGAGGAGTGCCGCCGGACGATTCTGGAGTTTATTCCGCGCAGCCATATGGTCAAAATCAGCGATGAAGAGCTCGCCTTCATCACCGGAATCGAGGACGAAGCCGAGGCGATTGCTTCGCTGTTCGCGGGCGATGTCGCGCATGTCCTCTATACGCGCGGCTCAAAAGGGGCTTCATGGCATACGCGAACCGGAAACGTCTCGGTTCCGGGACATGCCGTGCAAGCCGTCGATACGACCGGCGCCGGCGACTCGTTCATCGGCGCGCTGCTGTACCGGCTCAGCCTCGAAGCCGGGACGCTGCGCGAGCTGGACAGCGGCGTGATGCAGCAGGCGCTGTCCTTCGCCAACGCAGCCGCGGCGCTGACGACGACGCGCCACGGCGCGATCCCCTCGCTGCCGACGCTGGAAGAGGTGCGGCAGTTTGCTGCCGCGCGCTAGGCCGCGCGAGTTGCAGCTACCGCTGTAGTCTGCGCGAGTTAGGGCTGACAGCCCGCCCAGGTAGCCGGCAGTCGCCTATAGCCGGCGCCGCTCCAGAAAGCCTGCAATAATGCAGGCTTTTGCTCGTTACAGCCCTTTCCTCGAACAATTCCTGCAAAAGTGCAGGCTTTTCGTCGAGAACAAGGGTTCAGACTCATTTTCATCAAAAATTCCTGCACTATCGCAGGCTTTTCGCCAAAACGGGCCACTTTCGCGGAAAAAGCCTGCACTTTTGCAGGTTTTACACGCTGCCAGTGCAGCAGCTTTACGAGCGGCTGCACTCCCAGGGAGCGATTCATTGTACGATTTTGCAATGGCGGCGTAGCAGGTGTAGGAGGAAATAGTTCTTCGATCAAAGCACTAAGAAACTACTTGATTTCCCTGGAACAGCAGGGGGGAACAGCGAAGCACACGGCCGCACAAATAACAAAAGACCACTTCAAGCCTATGACAAGGGCCTTGAACGGGTCTTTTTTTCAATCCTATGAAAGTATACGGGAGGTTCTTATCGTTATTGCTCTTTGCGATGTGCCTTTTCCTCGAGTTCCCTCTTCTTCTTTCTGTATGCTTCAACGGTTGCGATTGCCAATTCTTTCTCTTCATCTGTCCAGGATGCCCCAAATGACGGGCTTGTCTCCGACTTAGGCTTGTCGGTGCGACCAAGCAAATAGTCTGTGTCTACCTGGTACAAATCGGCAAGCTTTTTTAATGTTTCAGTATCGGGGTCTCGATAGTTGCGCTCATAATTGGACAGAACTGAGTTAGTGATTCCAATTTGGTCAGCAACATATTTTTGTGACCATCCTTTTTTGTCACGTTCGTTTTTTAATCGCGTTCCAAGGGACATGGATTCATACCGCCTATTTGCCTGCTTTTGAAAATAATCGTAGCATTACTTCGCACCCTGCTAAATAAAATCAACTATTAGTTGATTTTATGATTGTTTTCAACGTTTAGTTGAGTTATAATCGGTTCATCATTCAACTTTACGTTGAATTGAATTCATGAACTTTACAAAGGAAGGTGAAGGGATGGAACAATTGCTGCGCAAGTACGAGTCTGTAGTCGAGGAAGAACAAATTCTGAACGAAAGAATCAGGGTATGTAATGAATGTGTTGAAATCATATTGGATTTTATCGAAAAGAGGGCGGATCAGATCCATGTGCTTACAGCGGAGGATATTGTTTCGGCCGCGCATACAATCGGTAAGGATTTGCAGACAGAGTTGCTTCATATAAGATTGCTTTCGATATATTTCTCGATCCCGCCAGTACGCCCCAAAGAACACCTCCCGAGGCGTTCTTTTTTCTTTTTGCCCGGTTTTCCCGGGCCTGGGCCTTGGCGCGGTGCAGCCGGTCGGAGGAAATATGTGAGTTCGGACCCAAGAGAGGACCATAGCGGCACTCGAAGGCACGTTTAGAATCAGATGGCGGATATAGTAAATTTTACTAGAGGCCGTCAGACGGCTCCCCGGCTTGCGGCGAAGTTGTTTTGTATACGCATTCATTTGTATAAAAGAGGAAATTATTCATTCGATCCGGTCATTTTTTTATGGAAGTGCAGACTTTGGTAGGAGAGTACATGGGATCAGAGCATAGCAAAAAAATGGTTAAAATTATCCTGTAACAAAATGCAAAACCCGAAAAATAGGTCGATGCGATGGACGCATGGGTCGGCAAAATCGGGACTAAGCACCTAAAAAATGCTCATTTTCAGCGTTTATGGACAAAAAAGTGGAAAAAAAAGCGAAACCTATAAAGGTTTCAGATAAGAATCTGTCGACTTATTCATTTTCGTGCATGATCATGAAATAATTATTTTCAAGATCTATTTTGGGAAAGGGGAGAGTTCGTTCTAAAGGACCTATAAGTAAGTATGATTAATATTCAGAAAATTTAATTAATGAGATAAACCTCTATCGAGGTCTTTCGAAGATGAGCGACCGCGTTTAGAGGCAGGTTTATTCGCCAATAAGAATGTGTTCTACGCGCTTTAGCGCTGTAAAGAACTTAAACATTCTTATGTGGTAAAAAAATGCATAAAGGAATGGTGCTGCGATGAAGCCAATGGCCGCAAAAGAGGACGGCGCCATTTATTTTTACCGATACACGTCGCTTTCGCTCACTTCTATCGTTTTTTTGTTGGGGGACAGCAATCCGCCGTCTATGTGGAAAATGGGCGTTGTATTGGCGCTGTTCATTGCGGTGAAATGGATAACGGCGTTTTACCGGAGAAGCCATAAAGGCTCCCGGACGTTCAAAGTGGCCGTAGGCCTGGAGATGGCCGGCATGATTTGCCTGCTGATTTCCACCGGCGGTATGGATAGTCCCTTTCTCTGGTGTGTGATGAACCCGACCCTGATCGCAGCAAGCTACCTCTCCACGGTGTACTGCTGGTTTATTCTGCTCGGATACCTCCTGTTCGTAACGTCATTCTCTTATTTTATCGCCGGCAATAGCGACCACTCGATCTGGAGAATCGTGTTGGACAACAGCGACTTTTATCTGGTGCTGCTCCTGATGACGCTTGCCATTCAGGTGCTGGCCGGCATGAAAAACAAGCTGGAGAGAGCCAATACGCGAACCAACGAGACGATGGAGCATATCAAATCCTTGTATCAAATCGTCGAAGCGGCCACTCAAAGCGAATCGGGCAACTTGCAGAAAATTTTTGCCGAGTTCGCGTTCAAGCTGACGAAGCAAAAGATGGCGTTCTTCTGGGACGTCAACGGTGAGGACGACGAGGACAAGCTTATTGTCCAAGGCAAAAGGTTCAAGGATACCGAGGCTTCCCTATGCGCAGCCATTGAGTCGAATTTGACCGGACTGCGGAGGCAGGACAACTGCACGGTGATGAATTTGCCCGGCCACGGCGAGTTTCTGATCACGCCGGTCAAGTCGGCGAGCAAATTTTGGGGAGTGCTCGGCATCAAGATCGAACGCTGGAATCACGAGGAAGGAAGCCGGTGGTTCGTGCAGCAGCTTTATTTCCTCTCCGAACTGTGCGCGGTCATTCTTGAGCGGCACCGGCTTGAGCGCATCGAAAATCAGCTGATGATTATCGAGGAGCAGAACCGGATCGCCGACGAAATGCATGACAGCGTCTCACAGCACATGTTCGGCATCGTGTACGCGATCCACTCGCTCAACCGCAAATGGCAGGACATCCCGGCAGACCAGCTGAAGACACAGCTGGAATTTATCCGGGAATCCGCCAACACCGCTTCGCAAGAACTTCGCACGACCATTTACAGTCTCAGCTCCAGAAAAAGCGGCGCCGCCTTTTGGCTGAGCACGGTCCAGGCTCATCTGGACAGCTTGTCCAAGCTGTATGCCGTGAAAATCCGCCTGAACGTAACGGGAGACGATCACCGCCTTCCGGTCAGCCACCAGAAAGCTTTATCCAGAATTATTTCCGAGGCTGCGGGCAATGCCATCCGACACGGCTCCAGCAGTTCCATCGTCGTGGAATTATGTCTGAAACCAAGCGAGGTCAAGCTGGCCGTCAGCGATAACGGGGAAGGGTTTGACGTCAATGTGCAGATGTCGGATCCGAAAGTTTCGGGACTGGGGCTCAGCAATATGAAATTCCTCGTGCAATCGTTAGGCGGAACGCTGCAAATTTCCAGCAACCAAGGAGAGGGCACGCGCATCTCCGTGTTCATCCCTATGGATCAACAGGACAAAAAAGCTTTGGAAGAGGTTATGGGGTAAAGCCGGTAGTTTCTCATTCGATGAAAGAAGGTGTATAAGCGATGAAGATTGTTATTGTAGACGACCATCCTTTGGTGAGAAGAGGGCTTTCAGCCGTATTGAAACTGGAGCGGGACATCGAAATTATGGGCGAATCGGAAATGGTTGAGGAAGCGATGGAACTGATCGAGGAAACGAAGCCCGACCTGGCTATTGTCGACATCAAGCTCGGCAACCGGTCGGGATTTGAAGTTGTGGAGAAGCTGAAAGATACGGACTGCCGTTGTATGATCCTGACATCTTCGATGATGGAGACGGATGTGCGCCGGGCGGAAGCGTCGGGGGCGGACGGGTACGTGCTCAAAGAGGCGCTGCCGGAAGAGCTGCTGCTGGCGATCAAGCTGATTTCCAAAGGGAAACGGTATTACGATCCGGGCTTGATGGAGATGCTGATCAAAAAGGACGACGACGATCAGTTGGACAGGCTGACTCCCAAGGAGCGGGAAGTTCTGATGGGTCTGGGAGAAGGGCTGTCCAACCAGGGGATAGCGCGCAAGCTGACGATTACGGAATTTACCGTCAAGAAGCATGTCAGCCAGGTTTTGAACAAATTGAATTTGAACGACCGGACCCAGGCGGCCCTGTATGCGCAATCCAAAGGGCTGGTTCATTTCAGCGTGGAGCATGCATAATGGAAGTTATGGTACGAAAGTATACCGCCTGGGTAGTACATAGAGGGGATGCAGGATATTCCAATTGATACCTAAAAAATCGTAATATCGGATAATATCATAATATTTGTAATTCATATAAAATAAATGACAAGCAGTTCTATCGGGAGGGTGTTATGGAGAAGACAATACTGGATTACTTCATCCTGATTCGAAAGAAGCTATGGGCTATTGCATTGTTTGTTCTTCTTTCCTGCATGATCACATTCGTCGTCAGCAAAGTGCTCATCAAGCCTGTATATCAGGCCGACAGCCAACTGTTGGTCAACAGCGTTTTTAAAAATTCGGACTCGATACAGCTAAACGATGTCGTGATGAACTTGAATCTGATCGACAGCTACAAGGAGATCATCAAATCGAACGCCATTCTCGACGAGGTGCTCGCCAACCATCCCGAATTCGTGCTAACCAGGGAAAAGCTGGATAAGAAATTGAAAGTAAGCTCCATCGATAAAACGAATATTATCACCGTCGAAGTGGAAGACAACAACTACGGCAAGGCCGTGCTAATCGCAAACGAAATTACGCAAACTTTTGTGAAACGAATCCCGGACCTGATGAATATGAGCAATGTCAAAATATTGACGGCCGCCGATTCCGGCAACCTGCCTCCCTCGGGGAGCGCCGGCCTTGTCATGAATCTCGCAATCAGCTTTGTACTGTCGGCGATGGCCGCCCTCGGCGTCATATTTTTCCTGGAAAACATCAACGACACGCTGCGTTCCGCCAAAGAAGCCGAGCACTACGTAGGGCTGCCGGTGCTTGCGACCATCGAACCGATCAAGAACAATAAAGCCCGGAGCCGCTCAAAAGCTGCGAGCAGAGAGGTGAGTGATACGAAGTATGCCACCGTTAAGTGAAACGCTTGTCACTGCGTCCGAGCCGGCTTCATCCGCCGCCGAGATTTACCGCTCCCTGCGGACCGCAATCAGGCAGAAGAGGGTGAAACAATCGGATGACGGGGTCGTCCTCATGGTCGCCTCGCCGGGCGAGCAGGAAGGCAAGACGACCATCGTAGCGAATCTGGCCGTCACGTATGCGCAGGATGGGAAAACGGTCGTCGTCGTCGACTGTAACTTGCGCAGCTCCTCCGTGCACACCCTGTTCGGATTGCCGGGCCAAACCGGACTTGTGCAGTGCCTGAAATCGGCTTCCGCTGCGAAAGACGCGATCTGCCGGACATCGGTGCCTAACCTGCACGTGCTGCCGGCAGGGGGCCAGCCGCCGAACCCTTCGGAGCTGCTCGGTTCCCGGTCGATGGAGGAACTGCTGGATGAGCTGAAGCGGCAGTACGATGTCGTGCTGCTCGACTCGCCTTCCGCGCTCAGCTTCACGGACGCCGGGCTGCTGGCGGAATACAGCGACGGCGTCATGCTGGTAGCGAAGCACGGCACAACGAAGCGCGAGCATGCCAAGCAAGCGAGGCTCCGGCTCGAGCAGTCGGGCGCCAAGATGCTGGGGATCGTCATGAACGGCTGAAGCGCCGGCCGGCAATCGCTCGTAGGGCCGGCCAGGCCTGTGTTTTGCTCCGCCAATTTGATAGGAGGATGAGAGAGATGAAAAAAGTGAAGAAAGCCATTATTCCTGCGGCAGGACTCGGTACCCGGTTCTTGCCCGCAACGAAGGCGATGCCCAAAGAGATGCTTCCGATCATCAACAAGCCGACTATCCAATACATCGTGGAAGAAGCAATCGAATCCGGAATTGAAGACATCATTATCGTAACCGGCAAAGGGAAAAGGGCCATCGAAGATCATTTCGACAACGCTTTTGAACTGGAGAACAAGCTGCTGGAAACCGGCAAGCTGGAACTGCTCCAGGAAGTGCAGCGCTCGGCCAAGGTGGATATTCACTACATCCGCCAGAAGGAGCCCAAGGGTCTCGGACATGCCGTATGGTGCGCCCGAAGGTTTATCGGCAACGAGCCGTTCGGGGTGCTGCTAGGCGACGATATTGTCACAGGCAGGGTGCCTTGCCTGAAACAGCTAATCGAGCAGTATGAATTATCAGAAAATTCTGTCATCGGCGTGCAAACTGTGCCTTCCGAAGTGACGCATCGTTACGGAATCATCGATCCGGGCGCTCAGGATAACAGGTTGTACGAAGTTAACGACTTTGTGGAAAAGCCAAAGCAGGGCACGGCCCCTTCCAATTTGGCGATCATGGGCAGGTACGTATTTTCCCCGCAAATTTTCGATTACCTGGAGCTTCAGGAAAAAGGAGCCGGCGGCGAAATTCAGCTGACGGACGCGATCCAAAAGCTGAACCGGGTCCAGCAGGTGCTCGCTTATCATTTTGACGGCATCCGCTACGACGTCGGGGAACGCCTCGGTTACATTCTCACTACGCTAAGTTTTGCTCTCGAAAGCAAGGATTTGCGCGATCCGGTACTGGATGCTATGGCTGCCATGCTGATTAAGGAACAATATCCGTCCATTATGGACCATTTAGGAGGTAGGGAGAATGAGTTTGCCAAAATTGCAGGAGGATTATGAGTATGCGGTACCGCAAAAAAATTATTACCGCACTGTGGCGTCAAGGGATCGCGGCCTGGATTCGTATCTGTTCTTCAAACGCGCGCTCGATATCGTATTGTCGTTGTGCGGGATGATTGTCCTGCTCCCCGCAGGGCTGATCATCGCTCTGCTGATCAAGCTGGAAGATCCGAAAGGCACGGTTTTCTTTAAACAGAACCGCGTAGGGAAAGACGAAGCGCTGTTTCCGATGTATAAATTCAGATCGATGGTTTCCAACGCCGAAGAGCTGAAAGCGAAGCTGCTGGAGCAAAACGAAGTCAGCGGCGCGATGTTCAAAATGAAGAACGATCCGCGGGTGACGCGCATCGGCAAAATTTTGCGCAAAACGAGCGTCGATGAGCTACCTCAATTGTGGAACGTGTTCGTGGGCGACATGAGCTTGGTCGGACCTCGCCCCGCTCTGCCGGCTGAAGTCGCGGAGTATACGGCGTACGATAAAAAGCGGCTGGCCGTGACGCCGGGCTGCACAGGGCTGTGGCAGGTGAGCGGGCGGAGCAGCGTCGGATTCAAAGAGATGGTCGAGCTGGATTTGACCTATATCAAAAACCGCACCATTTGGTACGATTTGAAAATTATCGTAAAAACCGTCCGGGTGCTGCTTGGTTCCAAAGATGCCTTTTAATCAGCCTTACAAAGATAAGCCGCTTGTCTCGATCGTCGTATGCACCTATAATCGCGCCGACTTGCTGCGGATTACTTTGGATTCGCTGCCGGGGCTGTCCGGAATCGAAAAAGCCGAAATTGTCATTGTGGACAACAATTCCACCGATCATACGCGCAGCGTTGCGGAACAATTTGCCGAGCGTCAGACAGGCAAGCTGGAGGTCCGCTACCGCTTCGAACGGAGTCAGGGGCTGTCCGTCGCACGGAATACGGGCGTTCAGGCGGCCCGGGGAGAGGTCGTCGCTTTTCTGGACGATGACGCCATACCTTGTCCGACATGGTTAAGCACGATATGCGCGGTTTTTAGCGGCAGGCGCGACGTTGATGCGCTGGGCGGCATCATCCGCCCGAATTTTGAAACGCATCGCCCGGATTGGCTCATTCCGGCGCTCGAACTGCCGTACACGATAGTGAATCTGGGCGATGCGCCCAGGGCGTATCCGGCGGGCCTGCACCCATACGGGGCCAATATGGCGATGCGCAAATCTTTTATGGAAAGCCATCCGTTCCCGACAGGGCTTGGGCGAAAAGGGCAGCTGCTGCTGTCAGGCGAGGAATCGTGGCTGTTTGACAAGATGAAAAAGGAAGGCAAGACGTTTCTTTATCATCCTGACATGGCTGTCGACCACTTCATCCCGGCCGGCCGGCTGACCAAGGAATGGATTTTGCAGCGCTACTATTATCAAGGCATTTCCAACGGGCTTATGCGCCAGGGATTCGGAGGCAAGCTGTTCCAACTCGGCACGGTCGCAGCGAGGATGGTGTACATTGCGGCAGACTCGCTGCTCGCCCGCAGCGAAGGAAGGAAGCTGCTGATCCAGTGCAGGCTGGAAAGCATTCGCGGAACGCTCTATATGCTGAGAAGACGCGAAAATATGCCATCAACCAGGTGAGGACTATGACGGGGCTCCATTTGAACATCAAAAAGCCGGTAACCTATGCGGCCGCCTATTTATTCACTGCGCTGCTTACGGGAGCCGCAGCGGTGTACCAGCCGGCACTTGGCGTCGGTGGAGCCGCCCTCTTACTCCTGCTGGCGGTCACTCTGCACAGACCGGAAACCGTCAGCTATCCGGTGCTGCTGTCAACCGCCATATCCATCAACTACATTATCGATACGAATGTGCTCGGGATTGAAATCATTTCGCTGTATAAGCTCGGCATTTTGGCGCTGCTCGTCCCGTGCATGCTGCGCACCGGCATCCGGCTAAAGTTCATTTATCCGATTGCGGCGCTCACGGCGATGCTGTTCATCACCTTTTTCTTTTCCGAATGGCATCCGAGGCTGACGGCTTCGCTGACGCTCAAAGCCTATATCGGATTGGCGCTGCCCTTCGTCTTCCTGCTGATAGAGTGGAGCCGGGAGATGGCGGCACGGCATATTCAGCTCATCTGCCTGCTTCCGCTCGTCAGCGTTGCGGCGGGGCTGCTGCTCCAGCTCACGCACCTGTACTCTTTCCTGGACGTCGAGTTCACCGGGGCCGTGCGGGTGCAAGGGGCGAATATCGCGCCTCATTTGGCGATGCTCGCTTTTCTCGGGATGACGATCGCGTTGATCGAGACGAAGCGGAATCCGCGGAAGGCGAAATTTTTCTATTTTACGCTCGCCGCCAACTTCGCCGTATTGATCGCGACGGGAACGCGGGGTCCGATTCTGGCTATGCTGGCGATGATCGCCTATTACTTTTTCGATATGGTCAAACAATATATCAAAGGAAAAGTGATCTTGATCATCCCGCTCGCCTGTTCCTTAGCGCTGATCGGAGCGGCATTATACGTGCAGTGGGACAATATGACGAAGCGCTCCTTCGAGCGTGAGACTTCTTCGGGAATCGATTTGTCCGGCAGAACCGAAGCCTGGGCGTTTTTCCTGAACGGGGTCAAAGATAACCCGCTGGCGGGCAGAGGGCTCGGCGCGGTTACCGTGGCGAACGACGGCAGCTTATACAAAGGTTTCGTCGTCCCGCACAACGAATACATCCGCTTTTACTACGACGCCGGCTACATGGGCAGCGGGCTGCTGTTTCTTTCGCTGATCATCGTATTTATTTTGATTTACCGGGCTTTGGCGCCCCCGATCAAAGTGTATTATTTGGCGTTTATATGGGGATTTTTCCTCTACTCTTTTTCCGACAATACGCTCTCTACCGTTCAGTTCATCATTCCATTCTGCTGGTATTTGAATTGCCTGTACGTATTGTCCAAGACAACTCCGAACAAAGAAGATGTGATCCCATGAGTAGTAGAGTCAATATGTTCGATGTCAATTTTGACAATTACGATTTTATGGATCTGCTCGGATTCATTGATGACGTGATTCGCCGGAACAACCATTCTTACATTTTAACCTGCAATGTGGATCATTTAATCAAGCTCAGAAAGGATGCCGAATTTCAGAAGGTGTACTCGAACGCAGGGGCCATCGTCGCAGACGGAATGCCGATTGTATGGGCGTCCAGGGTGCTGAGAAAGCCGCTGAAGCAGAAGGTGTCGGGTTCCGACTTGTTCGAGAAGCTGGGCAAAGCTTTTGAACACCGGCAGTACCGCCTGTTCTTCCTCGGATCGGCAAACGGGGTGCCGGAGCGGGCGATGAAAAACCTGAAATCGCTGTTCCCGGGCATCAATATTGTCGGATGCTACTCGCCGTCCTACGGTTTCGAGCATAAAGATGAGGAGAACCGCCATATTGTCCAGATGCTGATCGATGCCAAACCGGATATCGTTTTCGTCGGCGTCGGAGCGCCAAAGCAGGAGAAATGGATCTACAAGCATTATCTGAAATACCGGGTGCCGGTTTCCATCGGCGTCGGAGCGACCTTCGACTTTATTTCCGGCTCGGTCCAACGGGCTCCTAGCGTGATGCAAAAAATCGGCTTCGAATGGTTCTGGAGACTTGTGCAGGAGCCGAAAAGGCTGTGGAAGCGTTATTTGGTGGACGACTCGATGTTTATCGTGCTGGTATGGATGGAATTCATTAAGCAATTCAAGCTGAAACGGGGGGAAACGGAATGAACAGAGGATTTTCCGGCCGGTATGACTAGGAGCTTCACCGCCGTGTGGGGGCCTGCCATCATTGTGATGGGCGTTATCTTCATGCTTTCTTCCCAATCCTACGAGCAGCAATCGATCAAGAAGCAGCTGACGCGCGCAGTGGAACAGACTGCTCTGAGTCCTTATTTGTCCGATGTCAAGTTTCAATACGGCACCTTGACGGTCGATGGCCGCAAAGACGGGCCGGGGGGCGTGATGGAGTTTATACTCCGCAAGCTGGCCCATTTCACGGAATACTTCCTGCTCAGCCTATGCTTGCTTAAAGCGCTTCGCTATGCGACCAGGCTGAGTGTCGCTTATGCCGTGCTTGTTACGATTCTGATTGCGGCCGGATATGCCGTAACGGATGAGATTCATCAATTGTTTGCCGTCAACCGGGGATCCAGGCCGCAGGATGTCATTCTCGATACGGCAGGCGCGGCAGCCGGCATGTTGACGTACATGGCGCTTGCAGCATGGAAGAAGCGCAGACACAGCGAATCTCGCATGACGGAGGGTGTATGAGAACGTTAAGAAGCATGACTGTCATTCCCTTCACGAATCCGGCGGTAACGGCAAGCTTATGGGCGTGCTCCGCTTTGTTCATGGCTCTGGTTATCGGCTATGCAAGCGCCAAATTGAGCTTCAATGTCAGCATTCAGATCACGATCCTGTGCGTCATTCTATTCCCGGCTTTTATTATGGCTTTGCTGGAATCGCGCCGGATTGTGCCCTACATTTTGTTCATTTGGGCGATATGTCCCGAGATTCGGCGGATTGAGGATTGGCTGGAAGGCTCCTATCATTCGGTTTCCATGTTAAGTCTGGCGCCGCTTTTGACAAGCGCCGTGCTGATTATTCCGGTTCTCGCCAATATGCACAAGCTGGATGCGCCGATCAAAAAAATCATTCTTTTCCTGTCGCTGGCTCTGATTTACGGAACTTTGGTCGGCATTACGAAGAACGGGACGGGAACGTTTTACGATTTGGCCAACTATCTCATTCCAATGCTGCTCATTCCGTATTTTGCCCTTGCTTCCTTCGATAACAAAGACTTGGACGGGCTGCTCATCACCTTTTCCAACGTTGCTATTCTGGTCGCGGTGTACGGGATCATACAGTATTTGATCGTACCTCCGTGGGACGCATTCTGGATGAATCATGTGGAAATGAACTCGATCGGCAAGCCGTATCCGCTGGAAATACGCGTATTCTCCAGCCTGAATTCCCCGGGCCCGGCCGGCATGTTCATGGGGGCTGCGCTGGCGCCGATGATTTTGGAGAAAAAATGGCGGGGACCGCTCGGCTGGGCAGGCGTCCTGCTGGTCGCCGTGGGCTTGCTCATCACGCTCGTCCGCTCGGCATGGGTGATGCTGTTTATCGACATTTTCGCTTATACGATGATCTCGTCGGGCAAGCAAAAATGGAAACTGCTGACGCAAATGACGCTGGTCGCCGCAGCTTTGTATTTTATCATCCCCAAGCTTCCGGGCGCAGAGGGTCTTGTCGCCAGGATGAACACGATGACCGACATTCAGGGCGATCATTCGTATCAGGAGCGGCTGAGCTTTTTCAACACCGTGTTCCCGGTCATTTTCGGCAAACCGCAGGGCATGGGTCTCGGCAGCATCGGCGTCGGGACGAAGCTGAACAACGATGGTGCGCTTGGCGAATACGGGGTATTCGATAACGGGTTCGTCGCCGTCTTTCTGACCTTCGGCGTGTTGGGCGGCGCAGTGTTTTTCTGGGGTCTGGGGCTGATCATTAAAATGCTCATTGCCCGCCAAGAGGGGAATACCGGGTTGTTGTCTTATCGAAGAATGGGAGTTGCCGCTTTGATCGGAAGTATGGTGAGCTTGATTTTCGAGAACGGCTATACGGGCTTGAGGGGTTTTCTGTTGTGGAAAATGGTCGGCATCGGGATCATGGCGCACAGAACCATCACCCAAAAAAGGAGGCAAAACCCGGATGGAGCAGCCGGTGAATTTAAAAGTAGTCCGCATTAGACCGCTCTTCGGGTTGGTCAAAACGTTATTGTCCAGCAAAAGCAATATGGCCAATACGGTCAGAACGATGTTCTTCAGCATTTTTATACTGGTCATCAATATGCTTACGGGAATTTTGACCGCTCGCTTCCTCGGTCCGTCCGGACGGGGCGAGCAGACGGCCATGGTGCTGTGGTCGCAATTTCTCGCTTTCAGCTTCACGTTCGGCATTCCTTCGGCCTTGATTTACAACATCAAAAAGAACATAAAGGATGCTGCGAAGCTTTATACGACGGCCTTGTGGATGGGACTCGCAGGCGGTGCGATCGCCATGGCGTTCGGCGTGGCGGCTCTGCCCTACTGGCTGAAATCCTACTCCCACAGCGTAGTGCTGTTCTCGCAATGGACGATGCTCCTTGTGCCCTTGATCGTATTCTCGCAGATCAACAACGCGATGATGCAGGTGAGGGGCGAATACAAGCTGTATAACCGGATGCGGTTCCTCGTTCCGCTCAGCACGCTGGTGTGCTTGAGCGTTCTGATTTTGACCGGAACGATGAGCGCCCATACGTCGGCAGTCGCTTATTTGGCTCCAGCGATACCCTTCTATATATACACGACTTTGCGGTTAGTCGGGATTTATCGAGTTGTACTGGAGGATACGCTCCGCTCCTTCAAGCAGTTAATCACGTACGGGCTTGGCTCTTACGGCAACGATTTGATGGGCAATGTCTCTTATTATATCGATCAGATCGTCATCGTGGGGCTGTTGAACCCGGCGGAATTAGGGCTTTATGCAGTAGCCGTCAGCCTCTCGCGGATCGTGAACGTGTTCTCCACTTCCATTATCGTCGTTCTGTTTCCCAAAGCGTCCGGCCTGGAAAAAGAAGAGGTGATCGCGCTGACGTTCCGCGTCTACCGCATAAGCACCTGCATCGCTGTGCTGGCCTCACTGGTCATCATGCTGGTCGCACCGTTCGTATTAACGCTGTTGTACGGATCTGAATTCAGAGAAGCGCTAGGGGTATTCCGGCTGCTGCTGCTGGAGGTGTCCATCTCCGGCGGAACGATGGTGCTGGCCCAAGCCTTTATGGCGCTTGGGAAACCGAAGATCGTCACCATTTTGCAGGGCCTTGGGCTGCTGCTCGTCATTCCGATGCTGACACTGCTCGTTCCGAAGTTCGGGCTGACCGGCGCAGGACTCGCGATGCTGTCGTCCGTCGTGCTGCGGTTTCTGTTTATTTTGATCAACGTGCGCTTTACTTTAAAAATGAAAATTCCCAACTTGCTGATTACAAGGGAAGATGTGAGATGGTTGATATCGCAGCTATCGGCGTACACCGCCAAAAAATCTGCCAAATCAACGGAATGATGGAGGGGGGAAACCGATGCTTGACCATAGTAATTCCGCAGGAAAGTACCGCATTTCTGCAGTCATAATTGCACAGGATGACGAACAGCGGATTGCCGATGCGATTGCTTCCTGTAAAGCTTTTGCCGATGAGATCGTCGTGGTGGACGGGGGGAGCAAGGACGGAACCGTACGCGTCTCGGAGCAATTGGGGTGCAAGGTATACACGAATCCTTGGCCCGGATATGCCAAGCAGCGGATTTACGGAAGCGAATGCGCATCGTACGACTGGATTTTCGCGATCGATACCGATGAGGTCGTCAGCGAAACGTTGGCCAAGGCGATATTAGAGAGAAAGCAGGACTTGTCCGACGGCGAACGGGCCTACGCCGTGTTCAGGATCGGCGACTTTTTGGGTCGGTGGATGGGCAAAGGCGAGCGCCTGGTGCGCCTGTACAACCGCAAACACGTGGAGTTCAAAGATATTCTGGTTCATGAAGCTCCGGATGTAGCGGAAAGGCAGGTCACGCATTTGCCGGGAACTTTGTGGCACTACGGTTTTAGAAGCGTCAGCGATCACGTCAGGCGCTTTAACAAATATACCGATCTGGAAGCGGAAGGCGTGATGGCGGCGGGCAAATCGTTCAGACTGCTGCGGATGCTGTACCGTCCACCCCTGCGTTTCGTGCAAAAATACGTGTTCCAGGGCTTGTACCGCAAAGGCATACCGGGCCTGGCCGTAGCCGTCTTCTGGAGCTTGTACGAATTTCTCGTCTGTCTGAAGCATTACGAAAGGCTCCAGGAGCGCAAACAAGTGAAGCTCCGGCATGAAGAAGAGCCGTTAAAAAAGAAGGAGGGGAAAGCTTATGCCATCCAATAGCTTGCGCATTTTGTCTACCGGAATGGGCTGGCCGTCGGCACAGCCCGGGGGGTTGAATACTTACTTCCAGAACATTACCGAGCGGCTTTCGGAACGCCACGTGGTGCAAGCGCTGGTCTGCAGCCAGGAAGAGCCTGTGGTGAAGCCGGGACTGTTCGTCGAGAACATCGCCGATCCGAAGCTCAGCCTCAGGAGGCGGAGAATTGTTTTCGGCGAGTATGCGGCCCGGCAGATGGAAGAGCAGAAGTTCGACCTTGTCTATACGCATTTCGCCCCTTACGGCCTAGGCGTAGCCATGGAAGCGAAGAAGCGGAACATTCCGGTCGTCATGGCGTTTCACGGCCCTTGGAGCGAAGAAATCAAAGTGGAAGGGGGCGGGATGAGGGAGCGGCTCAAAAGATGGATCGCCAAATCGATTGAGATGAAAGCTTACAAGCATGCGGACGCGTTCATCGTGTTAAGCGAAACGTTCCGCGATATTTTGCACAATCATTACCAGGTACCGCTGGACAAAATCCACATCGTCGCCGGTGCGGCCGACACTGTGCGATTCCAGCCGTCCGCGGACCGGACGGCGGTGCGCATGCGGCTGGGGCTGGCGCCGCATCAAACGGCGGTGCTGACCGTGCGCCGGCTGGTCAACCGCATGGGGCTGCTGCAACTGCTCGCAGCCTGGAAAGAAGTCGCCGGGCAAGCTCAGGACGTCGTGCTGCTGATAGGCGGGCGCGGCCCGCTGAAGGGCGAGCTGGAGAGCCGCATCGCCGAATACGGGCTTCAAGACCGCGTGCGGCTGCTGGGCTATATCCCCGACGGCGAGCTGGCGGGCGTGTATCAGGCGGCTGATCTGTTCGTCGTGCCGACCCAGTCGCTGGAAGGCTTCGGACTGATCACGGTGGAAGCGATGGCTTCCGGGGTCCCGGTCATGGCTACGCCGATTGGCGGCAGCCGGGAAATATTGAGCAAATTCAATCCGGCGATGCTGTTCAAGAGCGCGAATAGCGGCGATATGGCGGCGGGCCTCATTCATATGCTGAATCACCGCGAACAGTGGCCTTCGTCGGAGCAATGCCGGAATCACGTCCTGGACCATTATACGTGGGATCTGGTGACGACACAGGTGGAAGCCGTGTTCGAGCAGGCCATGGGCCGCAAAATCCAGGCGTTCATGGTCAAGGACCGCGACGCCGGGGGCCTGCGTGTCAGGAGAGGAGGGACGGATACGGATGTTGAGAGTAGCCTACATTGATCATACGGCCAGATGGAGCGGAGGCGAAGTCGCCCTTTACAATATTTTGACCCATCTGGGCAGCAGAGTGGACCCGCTGGTCATTTTAGCGGAAGAGGGCGTGCTGGCCGACAGGCTGCGGGAAAAGGGCATCGACGTCAGGGTCATTTCCCTGGACGATAAAGTCCGCAACCGCAACCGCAACGCCGTCAACCTGCAGGTCGTATCCGCAGCGTTCCAACTGTTCGTTTACGGAAGAAGACTGGCCCGGATTTTGCGGGAAGAGCAAGTCGTTTGCGTCCACACGAATTCGTTGAAATCGGCGTTTTACGGCGCCGTTGCCGCCAAAATGGCGGGCATCCCGCTGATCTGGCACATTCGCGACCATATCGGCGCACCGTATTTGAAGCCGGCCGTCGCCCAGGTGATCCGCTTTCTGTCGCGGGTGCTGCCTAACGGCGTCATCGCCAATTCCAACTCAACGCTTGCGGCATTGCAGCTGCCGAAATCCAAAAAAACGCTGGTCGTCTATTCTTCCTTCGCCAAAGTCGTTAGTCAGGCGGCTCTCGTCATCAAGCCGAGGAAGACGTTCACGGTGCTGCTGGTCGGCCGTCTGGCCGAATGGAAAGGCCAGCATATTTTGCTGGAAGCGGCCAAATCCTTTTTGCCTGAAGCCCATGTCCGATTCTGGCTGGCCGGCGATGCGCTGTTCGGCGAGGAAGCTTACAAGCAAGGGCTGATGGATCAAATCCGGGAGAACAAGCTGGATAACGTAACGCTGCTTGGACATGTCGATGATATTCAGGGGCTGATGCAGCAGGCCGATCTTCTCGTACATACGTCGATCACGCCCGAGCCTTTCGGGCAGGTCATCGTAGAAGGAATGGCCGCCGGTCTGCCGGTGATCGCATCCAATGAGGGAGGGCCGACCGAAACCGTCGTCCATAACGAAACGGGACTGCTTATCACTCCCAAAGATCCCGCTCTGCTGGCGATGTCGATCCGGCATTTGCTGGAGCATCCCGTAGAGAGGCAGAGCATGGGGGAAAAAGGGAGAAAACGCGTGCAAGAGCATTTTGTCATCGAACGAACCGTTACACAGATCACCAGGTACTATGAAGGGTTGATTGCCAACCCTTGAAAGTAACCTCGGAAAAAGGGGTGGATCAAATGAGAATAGCAATCGCGCATGATTATTTGATTCAAATGGGCGGAGCCGAAAGAGTCGTCGAGGTCTTTCACCATATGTTTCCGCAGGCGCCTATATTCACGACGATGTTCAGCAGCAACCGGCTGATCGGCACGTTGAAGGAAGCGGATATACGGGCGTCGTGGCTGCAAAAGATGCCGGGAGGGAAGGATAACTTCAAAGGGATGCTTCCCCTGTACCCATTTGCGATCCGGGATTTTGATTTTCGTGATTTTGACATCGTGCTCAGTTCCAGCAGCGCATTCATGAAGAGCATTCAAGTTCCGAAAGAAACGTTTCACCTCTGTTACTGCCATACGCCGATGCGGTTTGCATGGGATTACGATACTTACATAGAACGACAATCCAACTCCGGCATTACGAAACGGCTTTTGAAAATTTATATGAACCAGCTTAAGCAGTGGGACCGGAAAACGTCGAAGAACGTCAACCAGTTTATCGCCAATTCGTCGGTCGTCAAAAACAGGATTCAAAATTATTATCACCGGGATTCCGACGTTATTTTTCCGCCGATCAACACATCGCGCTTCCGCAGCTCCGAGGCGATCGGGGATTACTATTTGATCGTCTCCAGGCTCGTATCCTATAAGCGGATCGACCTGGCCGTGGAGGCGTTCAACCGCAACGGACTGCCCCTGTACATCGTCGGGGAAGGGCCCGATCTCGAGCGTCTGAAGCAAATGGCGAAAAGCAACGTCCGCTTTCTCGGAAGGCTGGGGGACGCTACTGTGACGGAATTGATGGCGCAGTGCCGGGCGCTGATTTTCCCGGGCGAAGAGGATTTCGGCATCACGCCGCTCGAAGCCAATGCCGCCGGCAGGCCGGTTATCGCTTATCAGGCGGGCGGCGCGCTCGATACGATTGTACCGAAGGTGAACGGCGTCTTTTTCCGCCGGCAGGAGGTCGACGATTTGCTTGCCGCCATCGGCGAGGTGGAGAATCATGCCTGGAACGTGCCGCAGATCGTGAAGCACGCGCAAAAGTTCGACGAGAAGACGTTCATGGAAAAGCTTAAAAACTATATGATCAAAGCCTATGACAAATTCAGAGAGGAACGGTGATGGTATGAAATTAGCGGTAATCGGAACCGGCTATGTCGGATTAGTTTCGGGTGTGTGCTTTGCGGAGACAGGCAATCACGTCATTTGTGTCGATCAGGACCCCGGCAAAATCGCCATGCTGCAAAATGCGGTTTCACCCATCTACGAGCCTGGGATCGAAGCGTTCATAGAACGCAATATGCAAGCCGGCAGGCTGCAGTTTTCAACCGATTTGCGGGAGGCAGTGCAGCAGTCCGAGCTCGTCATCATCGCGGTCGGCACGCCTTCGCTGCCTAACGGCGAGGCCGATCTGCAATACATCGAGGCGGCAGCCGGAGAAATTGCCAGGGCGATGAACGGCCACAAGATCGTCGTGACCAAAAGCACCGTTCCGGTCGGAACGAACGAGAGAATTTACCGCATTTTGGCGGAACATACCGCCGAACCGTTCGATGTCGTCTCCGTGCCGGAGTTTTTGCGGGAAGGGTCGGCGATTCAGGACACGCTTCACCCGGACCGGATTGTCATCGGTTTGGACAATAAGGAGCTGGAGCAGACGATGGTGGAGCTGCACAGCCGTTTTACGGATCAAATCTTCGTCACGGATATCCGCAGCGCCGAGATGATCAAATATGCCTCCAATGCGTTCCTGGCGACAAAAATATCGTTCATCAACGAAATATCCAACATTTGCGAAAAGGTCGACGCCGATGTTACGCAGGTAGCCCTCGGAATGGGCAAGGATTCGCGGATCGGCCCCTCGTTCCTGAATGCTGGGATCGGATACGGCGGGTCCTGCTTTCCCAAAGATACGAAAGCTTTGATCCAGATCGCGGGCAATGTCAACTACGAATTCCAGCTGTTGAAATCGGTCGTGGAAGTGAATAAAGCGCAGCGCTACAAAGTCATTACGAGGCTGGAGGAATCGCTCGGACAGCTGTACAACACGGTCGTCGGGATTTGGGGCTTGTCCTTCAAGCCGAACACGGACGATATCCGCGATGCGCCGGCGCTCGAAATCGTCGAGACGTTGATCCGCCGGGGCGCGAAAGTGAAGCTGTACGATCCCGCCGCCATGGATAAATTCAGGGAACAGCTGGACCACCCTGCGATTCAATGGTGCAGTCTGGCGCTGGAGGCTGCCGGAGGCGTCGACGCTTTATGCCTGCTCACCGATTGGCAGGAATTCAAGGAAGTTTCGCTGCACCAGCTGACCTTCCTGATGAAGCAGCCGATTATGATCGACGGCAGAAATGTATTTTCCAAAGAACAGATCGAGGGAACCGGCTTGAATTACTATTCGGTGGGAAGACCGGATATGACCCCGCACTTCCGTCCGCGGGCCTACGTTTGACAAGTTTAAGTTCGTCCAATAATAAGAGGGAGTGTGATTAGCATGAAACTGGTTCTTTTATCCGGCGGGTCGGGCAAGCGGCTGTGGCCGCTCTCCAACGATTCCAGATCCAAGCAGTTTTTAAAGGTGCTCGACAGCCCGAATCAGGAGATCGAATCGATGGTGCAGCGGGTGTGGAGACAGTTGAATGACGCCGGTCTGGGAACTTCCGCTTATTTGGCAACGAACCGTTCCCAGGTTGAAATGATCGCCAGCCAGCTTGGCGGCGAGGTTCCTCTGATCGTAGAGCCGGAAAGAAGGGATACTTTCGCCGCCATCGCGCTCGCCGCAACTTATATGTATTCGATGGCCGACATGCCGCTGGATACGGTCGTCGCCGTTCTGCCGGTCGATCCCTACGTGGACGAAGCTTTCTTCGAGAAGATCAAGGAGTTGGAGCAGGTGCTTCGGGAAACGGATGCGAACCTGGCGCTGATCGGCGTCGTACCGAGCGTCCCGTCAGAGAAGTACGGCTATATCGTCCCTGCGGACCCGCACCCGGATTATGCGGAGGCGCTTCGGGTCAGCCATTTCCGGGAGAAGCCGGACCGCGCGCAAGCGGAAGCTTTGATCCGCCGGAACGCTCTGTGGAACTGCGGCGTGTTCGGATTCCGCCTCGATTATTTAATACAAGTGCTGGCGGAAAAAGGACTTCCGATCCAGTACGAAGAAATGCTTAAAAAATACAAGGAGCTTCCGAAAATCAGCTTCGACTACGAAGTGGTGGAGAAGGAAGAGAATGTGGTCGTCCTTCCGTACGACGGCTTCTGGAAAGACCTTGGCACGTGGAACACGCTGACGGAGGAAATGAACCGTTCCCAGATCGGCACGGGCATTGTGACGGAAGACTCCGTGAACACGCATTTGATCAACGAACTGGATATTCCGGTTACGGTGATCGGCATGAACGATGTCGTCGTTGCTGCCAGCCCGGACGGCATTCTGGTCACTTCGAAGGCGGAAAGCCCGCGAATCAAGGAAGTGATGAATGCGATCCAGCAGCGTCCGATGTATGAAGAGCGGAGATGGGGGCGCTATCGCGTCATCGACTATGTCAAATACGCGGAGGGCAGCGAAGTGCTCACCAAACGCATTCTCGTCCGCGCCGGCAAAAACATCAGCTACCAGCTTCATTACAAAAGAAGCGAGGTATGGACGATCGTCAGCGGCATAGCCGATATCGTCATCAACGACAAGCCGTATCAAGTGAAGCCCGGCGATGTCGTACGGATTCCGGAAGGGACCAAGCACAGCATATTGGCGATAACCGATCTGGAACTGATCGAGGTCCAAACCGGATCGCAGCTGATTGAGGAGGACATTGTGCGAATTTGCATGGAATGGAAAGATATCAAGCTTCATCAGTTTATATGAGGTTTGGATTGTGAAATAAACAACCCCTTTTTGCTCTCTTTTTCATGGGACTGGAAGGCGGTTGTTTATTTGGTAATCCGATGGGCATAGCAATGGCATCTTAAAATCATCCAATGGAGGGCGCGTTATGCGGGTGTTTCAAGGCAGAAAGGGTGGTGTAAAAGGAAAGGCGGCGATCCTGCTTTTATTCGCGCTGATTTTGCCCCAACTTCCTTTTTATCCGAACATTGCTTCTGCTTCGTCTGTCCCTGTGAATCCGTCTGCCTCGGCGGAGGCGAAGGCCGTTTTGCAGATTTTATATGACATTTCGGGCAAAAATATTATAGGCGGCCAGCACGATTACCTGGAAAGTCCGGACGAATTAAACGATAAATCGCAAAAATTGACGGGAGCGTACGCCGGAATCCACGGTTACGAGTTCGGCGCGATTATGAACCAATCCAAGACGGCGGTTGCTTCGCAAAGGCTGAATGTCGTGAAGAGCGCGATCGATTGGCATGAAGCCGGAGGTCTCGTAACCTTAACTTATCATCAGAGCATTCCCGGCAAATGCCGCTGCTGGTCCAACGTATCGACGGAAATGAGCCAGTCCGATTTCGACCGGTACGTCACTCCGGGAACGCCGGAATACGATAAGCTGATTGCCGATCTCGACGATGTGGCGGTGTACCTGCAAAAGCTGAAGGATGCCGGGGTCCCCGTATTGTGGCGCCCGTACCATGAGATGAACGGTGGCTGGTTCTGGTGGGGCAAAAAAAATAATTACCCCGCCCTTTGGGATACCATGTATGACCGGTTCGTCAATGTGCACAAGCTGGACAACCTGCTCTGGGTGTGGAGTCCGAACGCGCCCAACGCTTATGCCGATCCTTACCGGCTGACGTATCCGGGCGCCGACAAGGTCGATGTGCTGGCCGTCGATATCTACGACAACGATTACCGGCAGGACTATTACGACGACATCGTCGATCTGGCGGACGGCAAACCGGTGGCAATCGGGGAAAACGGCGAAGTGCCGGATCACGCAGTTCTTGAAAAGCAGCCCAAATGGGCGTACATGATGATTTGGGGCAAAATGCTGACGGATAACAATTCCTATCAGGGGCTGCAATCTTTTTACAAAAATTCGAAATCGCTGTCGAGGGGCGCCGTGCCTTCTTATTTTCAAATGGCCGACAGGCCGCCGGCTGCCATGCACGGTCTGCGGGCCGAATATTTCGACGATAAAAACTTGACCTTGCTCAAAGAGGTGCGAACAGACCCCAAAATCGACTTTAACTGGCATAAGTCCGCTCCGGTGCCGTCCGTTCGTGCCGATAAATTTTCCGTCAGGTGGACGGGCAAGCTGAAGCCGAAATATTCGGAGACCTATACGATTTCCACGGTCAGCGACGACGGAATCCGGGTGTGGATCGACGGGACTTTGGTGATAGACAGTTGGAACAATCAGAGCTGGGTGGAACGAACGGGAAAGATAGCGCTAACCGCCGGGCAGCTTGTGGATATTAAAGTGGAATATTATGATCATACGGAAGGGGCTGCGGCCAAGCTCATGTGGGCCAGTTCCTCCCAAGCGAAAGAAATCATTCCCGAAGGCGTCCTCTTCCTCCCTTGATGAATTCGCAAAAGCTAAGACTGGAAAGAGAGGACATCATGAAAAGAAGAGCGTTTCAGTTTATTGCCCTGTCGGCCGTCTTGCTTTGCATCATCATCTTGTCTTCCGCTTCGTATTATTGGAGCGTGGCGGCGAAGACGGCGAATCCTTCCGCTCAGGCTCAGGCTTCATTGGCACTCATGGGCGACAGCCGGCTTTTGTGGATGCTTGGCAGTCCGGACGATTCCTTTGTTGAGTTCGCCAATTACGACGCCGGCATCCGAAGGTACTCGGCCTCGGCAGCCCCGGCTAACGGCGCGAATTGGAAAAAGGTGCCCAAAGGCCTCAACAAATCTGTGAATCCCGATTTCAGCATCGACTATTCCTTGGACACGGTTCCGGAATACGGCGTTCAGCTCCAGGTCAAGGTGCTGGGTGCCTACAAGTCCGTTCCGCAGATGGCTGTATTTTCCAACGGCATGCTGTCGGGCATCGTGCAAATCGCCGGCGTCGGCGGGACGACAAGCAAGTATGCTTACAAAAAGACGTACGATCTTTACATCCCGAAGGAAATGCTGCGGCAGGGCGACAATGAATTGAAGCTTGAGGCGATCGGCTGCATGTACTGTTCGCCGGCGGAAAACCAGTACCTGTGGTGGAACTGGGATTACATTGCGCTGACAGCTTTGCCGGCGCCGGCGGAGGAGCCGATTCACGGCAATTACATCGCGTCCGGTACGAGCGTCAACAATATGTCCTTCTATTACGACGAAGGCGCCGTCCGCCACCTTCCGTACGTGCTGAAATGGCTCGGCATCGCCTATAGCGGCAACATTATGCGGACCGGCTGCGCCACGGATGTCAAGAATGCCTGCTCGTCCATCAAGGAATATTACGAGACTTTGCGGGACTATAACACGCAAGCCGTCTCCTTTCACCTGCACACAGGCAACATCAAGCTGAAAGCGGACGGCACCCTGCCGGACGATGCCGAAGCGAAGCTGGCCGATTATTTGAAAAACTACGGTTCGCTCTTTCAATATTATGAAGTGGACAACGAGCCCGGCTTGTTCAACAGGTCCAAGGCGGTCAATCTGGCGATTGCCAAATGGCTGGGCGAGCATATTCCCATTTTGGCGCCTCATATGAAGACGGTAGCTCCCGGATGGGCATACGCCCCGGAGTATGAGGAGAAAGCGTGCAAAAACCAAGCGCCCGGCCAGACTGCCCGCTGCGGCGATCCGGACGGTTGGGAAAGCGATCCGGCCCAGCGCAAGGAGCTGGAGCGGGTGACGGATTTGACCAACGGGCACGCTTACGGCTCATCCTACGTGGATAACGATGGCGGGAGCTTCGTGGAAAATTTGGAGACGTTCGGAGGAGCGGAGGACGGCTTGCCGAAAATGATGCTGAACACCGAGTACGGGACGTCGGACAGCCACACCGACGACAAGCAGTACGGGGCCGTTCAGCCGAAAGCGGCCGCTTTCGACCGCATCATGCGCGCCCATATCGGCTATGCGGACATGTTCACGCAGCATGCGGCTTTTTATCCGTCGTATTCGCTGTTCGAAACGGGCTTTGATCTGAACGGCCATAATCCGTCCGAGACGCGAATCCACAGCAACCCGCCGGAGCAGGATTCCCGCGCAGCCGTCATGCGCAGGCTCAATCTGGCCTATGCGACCCATGGCCGGCCGCTGGCCTACGAGGTCACGAACAAGAGCGGCTTGACGGGCAAGCTGGTATATGTTCGCGCTGTGGATACCTCATCGTTGAAGCCGCTGCCCGGATCGCAGGGGACATCGGACAAAATATTGCTGAACTTCGTCAATTTTGAGAAAACCGCGCAAACGATAGAGGTCAAAGTGACGATGCCGGAAGCGGCGGAATTTGAAGGGGAACGGTTCGGAGCGGGCGACACGTATGAGGAAGCCCGGACGTACGTATCGGGGCTGCAAGCCGCCCCCGAACTGCAGCTGAAGGAAACGCTCGCGCCGGGCGAAGCGGTGCAGTATATTTTGACGCGTTCCGCAAAAGTGAAGCCCAAGGCCTCGGCCTGGCTGGATGCGGCGCCTTTGCAGCAGCATGCGATCGAGCTGGACTGGCAGGAATCGGAAGGAGCGCGGGGCTACGATGTATGGCGCAGCTCCGTTCCGGGCGGCAGCTACACGATGATCGCCGAAAATATACAAAAAACGCATTATTTCGACAATGACACGCAGCCTGAAACGGCTTATTCTTATCAAATACAGGTGACGGGGACTAAACGGGGTTCTCCGGTCACGCAGGCGACCGCCACCGATTATGCGTCTTTGGACCGTAAGGATTGGGCGGTTTCCAGCAGTTCCGGGAAGCCGGAGCGCGCGATTGATGACAATCCCAACAGCCGCTGGGATACGGGCACTGCGCAGACGGAAGGGCAGTACTACCAGGTCGATATGAAAAAAACGGCGGAGATCAACCGGATCGTGCTCCGGACGGAAGGCTCGCCGAACGATTTCTCGAAAGGGTACGAGGTCTACCTGTCGGACGACGGCTCCGCATGGGGAAGCCCGGCCGCGACGGGGCGCGGGGCTACGGTGACGGACATCCGCTTCGCGCCGCGGCGGGCCAGATACGTGAAAATCGTGCAAACCGCGAGAAGCGGCAGCTATTGGTCCATTCATGAGCTTTACGTTTACGGGATCGGAGAGGGTCCGGGTACACCGGGCTGATACGGCTTCAGCCGCTTGCGGCTCCGCTGCTCTTCCAGCAGCCGGGCCATCCGCAGCTGCATGTTTCGGGATTGCGGCGTGGCCAGGGAAGGATGAGCGAGATTGCGCACTTCGAGCGGGTCCTCGGTCAAGTTGTAGAGCTCATACTCTTCCGGCACAGGCTCGGTTTTGACCGTCACGGCGCAAGAGGCGCAGGCCGACCACTGCGGAGGCCCGCCGGCATACCCGCCCGGAGGCGGCACGCTGACGGTGACATCCCGGACTCCGGGCTCGCTCCAAAACTGCTCGTTGTCGAAGTAGCGGGAATACTTCCACAGTTCTTTGACGTTATTTCGCCGTACGGTGGCGATAACGGTTTCGATGTGGTTCGGTTGGACAACGGCGGGATAGGGCACTCCGAGCAGGCTGACCTGGTGCTGGCCGCGCAGAAGGTCGTCCTCGGTCATGAAATAGATCGGATCGTCCAGCGGATCGGTCTCGTCCTGTTCCAGAAGCAGCCGCGAAAGATCGCGTCCTGCCAGGGGGTGAACCTGGCTGAACTTGCTTTGCAGCCGGCTCTCGATCGCCGCGATATCGGCGCCCGCCAAGCCCAGCATGGTGGGCAGAAGATCGAGGTGGCTGGTCAGCGATCGAAAGGCTCGGCGCTGCGGGAACAGCTTTTGATGGTGAATGAGACAGGGGACGTGCAGCATCTCTTCGTAAGCGCAGTACATCTTTTGGTGCAAATGGTTGTGAGCCCCCAGCAGATCGCCGTGATCGGACGTAAAAATGACGATAGTGTTTTCATAGAAAGGCGAGTTCACGAGCGCATCGAAAACTTTGCCCATCTGTTCATCGGCATTTTTTTGCAGCTGGTAGTATAGCTTGCGGTAAAATGGCTCGTCGATGATGGGCTGCAGCGCCAGGGGATACAGATCCCGGTAGCTCGCCTGGCATCGCGGTTTCGTGTCCAGAGGTTCGTCCAGAGTCGGCGGCGGATCGACCGAAGGCATGGGATCCACGGCGAACCGGAAAAAAGGCAGCCGCTCCGTGACCGAGCCGTACAGCGTAATATCGTGCGGATTCACGAACGATGCGACGAGGAGCCACGGCTCGGCGCTGCTGCCGGCGCTTTGTTCGCGGCCGAGCGCCTCGATAAGCTGCGCCGCCTCGGCGGCGTAGACGACGTCTCTACCGCTGACGCCGAATGCCGCCGACGAGGCGGAGTTTCGCGGGTCGGCGCCGTGCGGCTCGGGGCCGATCCAACTGGAAAAGCCGAAGCTTTCCAGGGGATCGGCCTGCAGGTACAAATCTTCCTCCGCCCGATCGGGCACCCCGGTCAAGGGATGATAGCTCGGAACGCTGCGGTGCGTGCCCGGAATCCCGATATCTTCAAAGGAGATATGCCACTTTCCTTTATAATACGTCCGGTATCCCGCCTCGCGGAAATAATTTCCCATCGTCGGCACCGTATTTCTACCCAGCCAAAACATATCGGAATCGAAGGATCTCTTGGCCAATCCATTGGTCTGGCTGACGCCGTGGAGCGACGGATATTGACCCGTAAACAAGGTGGCGCGGCTCGGACAGCAGGCGGTGCTGCCGATATAATGCCGATGGAACTCCAGACTGTTCGCGCGTAACCGCTCCTGCGTCGTAAGATTTTGCCTGCGCCATTCGCGGATTTCCGCATTTTCGTATACGGGAGGATAACGCTCCTCATCAACGAGCAGGACGAGAAAATTAGGCTGTTCCGGCTTGCGTGAAGGCTCCCCGTTCCTAACCATGGCATACACATCCTAAGCGTTTTTTACCTAGATTATGCCGGGGAGCTTCAAAAGAGTATTCATGCGTTCTTTTCCCTGTATTGACCCGGAGTAATGCCCTCCTGCTTGCGGAACGAGCGGATAAAGTTTTGCGGATTGTTGTACCTGAGCCTGGATGAAATATCCTTAATCGGTATATCTGTCTCGGCCAGCCATTTCTTCGCCATATTAAATCTGTAGGCGGATAAATATTCGCTGAACGAATGGTTCGTTTCTTTGCGGAAAATACTGCTTAAATAATTAGCGTTGTAATGCAGCTGCGAAGCGCACTCCTCCAGCGTCAAATCCGTGTCGTAGCAGCGCTGCACCAGATCGATGATTTTCTCCGAAATGTTGTGGTACTGCGCATCCTGCCGGTCGCGGAAAATTTTGATCATCGGATATACGACCTGCGTCCAGAACCAGTCTTCGATTTCAGCCGCGATTTGCAGCTCCAGCAATTCCTCGAATAAAGAGCCGTTTCCGGGGTGAATCTGATTCAGGCTGATGCCGGATTCCTGCATGACGATCAGCAGATTGTTCAGGAAGCGGGCCAGCGGAACCTGGTACTCCTGCGGGGACAGCTGCGCCGAAAGCACGGACTGCAGCAGCTGCTTCAGCAGTTCCTTCGATTTATCCTTCTCCGCCACTTTGATGGCGTCCTTCAGTTCCTGTTCGATATGCTTCGGATAGTTCAGATTCAAATAATGCTTGCCCGAGTTAATATTCTCATATTGAATAATGATGCCTTCGCCCAGCTTGATCCGGTGCTTCAACGCTTCCAGCCCTTCCCGGTAGGCGATCGACATGTTCGTAAACGACGACGTCGGTAGGCTCATGCCGATGCTGACCTGCAAGTTCAGGTAGCTGAATATTTTTTGCTGCAAATTTTCCGTCAAGGCGTACAAAGTGTTGCGGAAAGCCGCCGGATCGCTGTCCGGACTGCCGATCAGTGTGACGACGGTATGGTCGATAATGACTGGCGCGAACCGCTGCTCGGTTCCGATCAGTTCCTCGATAATGTTGTGCACCGCGAACAGCAGCAGATCCACGTCCTGCTTTTCGTACCTGGTATTGTCGATCGAGTCGATCTGCACCGTAATGGCGGCCATCGTTCTCCATTCGGCCATTTGGGCGCCGTAGCCGAACTGCTGCAGCTTTTCCAGCAGCTCGTTATGTTTGATGTTGCCTTGGAACGCTTTGATCAGGAAAAACGTGCGCACCTGCTGGATATGCTGGCGCACTTCGTTTTCCAACTGGGATTTGGACTGGAACAAATCGCGGACCTGCTCGCCGATCATCTGGAACTCGTTGGCTTTGCGCTGCTGGTTCACGGTTACGAGCTCTCCGATCTGCTTGAGCAGCAGTTGAATCGGCGAGTACATCCGGCGGGAGCCCAGCCATGCCAGCAGCATGGAGACGAGCAGCATGATCACGCACACATAGATCGTATAGGTGCCGATTTTATCGGATTCCTTGGTCAGGCTGTCGATGGACGTCACCGACAAGTACGCCCAGCCGTTCAGATTGGAGCGCAAATATGTCACCGCGTACGACTTTTGATTCATCTGCGTGGTGAATTGGCCGCGGGGCTCCGATGGGAGCTCAATATTTTTAAGTCCCGTTTCGGCGACCGGCTTGCCGATGAACTCGGGGTTCGGGTGCATCAGAATCCGGTTGTGCTCATCGATGATCATAATATCGTCATACTGCGGCGTATCGCTGCTTAGCAAATCCTGCAGACTGCACGCCGGTATGTTGGCCAGCGCTATCCCGAACTGCTCGAACCCGGTGGTCGGCAGCTTTTTGACCAGGCTGATATGGTAATCGCAAGCGACGCTTCTGGCATTTTCCTCCGTGTAAAACCATGCGGACGGATTCAGCACCCAGGAGCTGTTCTCGGACCCGTTCATCAGTGCGGCCAACTGGTCGTGGTATGGGTATTCGTTGAACTTGTACAGCCCGGAGTTTTTGACCATCCAGTTGTAGCGTCCGTTAATAAGGACAACGTCTTCCAGCTTCGTATCGAAAGACTGCATGTAGCGAATCTCGCTGCGCAAGTCGTCGTACATTTTGAAATCGTTTACAGTCAGTGGAATATCCAACGCTTTTTTTAGCACGGTAGAATTAATCACTTGATTCAAAGTATGGTTGACAGTCGTTAATTTCTGCTCTACATTTGAATTAATTTGCATGATTAACTGCATTTTACCTTCGTTTACATTTTTTTGGATCTCTTTGGAAGAAGTCACAAACGAGAAAGCACCGATGAAAATGACCGGAAGCGTGCTCAACAAGAACCCGAAAATCGTCATTTTGCTCAAAAAACTTAAAGAACGCACAGCATCCAACACCTTATCATGGAGGTTACGAAGCATCTAACATGTCTATTGTAGTAAACGCTTTAGTTCAGGACAATAATCATCTGGACGGCGGATAATCATTTTATTAGATTATGACGATAAATCGAAGTATCAGCAAGGGGGAATTCGTATGAAGCAGGGTCCGGTGCAAAAAAACAAGAGAATTGCCGGCCTAATATTTATGGTGCTGGCCATCCTGTGGCTAAGCGCCTGCGGGAATGACAACACGGCAAAATCCGGGTCAGCGGCCGATGGCCGTCCGGCGATTTCCATCATGGCTCCTTTACATTTTCCACACCCTCCGAATCAGGAGCTCGTGCAGGAAATCGAACGAATGACCGGCACGAAGCTCGAAATGAACTGGGTTCCCGATGGCATTTACACGGACAAAGTGAACACCGCGCTAACGACCAACACGCTGAAAAAAGCGACTTTTATCAAATATTCGGACTACATCATCCTGAAAAATTCGATCCGCTCCGGCTCGTTCTGGGAGATCGGACCTTATTTGAGCCAATACCCGAATCTGAAGCAGCTCAGCCGGGACATTCTCGGTCAGGCGGCGGTCGACGACAAAATATACGGCTTGTACACGGAGCGTCCCTCGTCCCGCCAGGGAATCATTATCCGCGAGGACTGGCTGAACAACCTCGGCTTGTCCAAACCGACGAACCTGGATGAGCTGTACAACGTATTGAAGCAGTTTACGTACGGGAATCCCGACGGGAACGGAAAGCAGGATACGATTGGATTAACCGACCGGAACGATCTGGTGTTCGGCGCGTTCAAGACGCTGAGCTCCTATTTCGGCACGCCGAACGGCTGGAGCATAGCGGACAATCGGCTTGTTCCGGATTTCGAATCGCCCGCCTACATGGATACGATGGATTTTATGAAAAAGCTGTACACCGAGAAGCTGATCAATCCGGATTTTGCCGTAACCAGCAAGGAAGTGCAGCGGGACAAGCTGATCCGCGGCATCGCAGGCGTATATATCGGCAGCATGCAGGACGTGCAGCGGCTGACCGATGAAAGCAGAGCGATCAACCCGAAAGCGAAGTACACGCTCGTGAATCGCATCGAAGGGCCCGCCGGCTTGAGAGTATGGTCCATTCCGAACTACAACGGCTTGTATTTATTTTCAAAAAAAGCGATAAAAACCGAAGAAGAATTGAAGCAAGTACTCGCATTCTTCGACCGGACGATGGACAAGGATGTCGCCAACCTGCTGCGTTACGGCATCGAAGGGAAACATTACACCAAAGTGGGCGATCAGGTTCGACTCTTGGAGGAAACGTCACAGTTGCGCGTGGACGAGGTGAACTCGCTTTATACGCTGATGATCGCGGATTTGAGCAATCCGAAGGTCATGCACATCGCCGAACAGGAGTCTTTAACCCAACTTGCGGATCAATTGAGCGCGGATAATGAGAAATTCATTGTTAAAGATCCGACGGTTAATCTGGAATCCAAGACGTATGACGAGAGGGGATTGGAGCTTTACAAAATTATTTCCGACGCGACCTTCAACTATATACTGGGTAACTTGAGTAAGGAAGAGTTCAGTCAAGAAATCGCCCGCTGGAAGCAAAACGGAGGGAATCAGATCATAGAGGAATACAGCAAAGCGTATTTTCTAAAAAAAGCAAAGTAGCGTCGCTCGTGGGCAATCGTTCTACGTAGCACCCAGGCTATAAAATCGTTCATCCCGGGCGGCCGGGAATAGAACGCTGACATACAACAAGCCAAGGTTCGGCACCTTGGCTTGTTTGGGTTTTTGTAAGTGGAGTTTTGTGGTGAATTATGGAATTTGATTCACGTCGATGATCTGGTGTTATGACTGCGGCCACTTGTCGTTGGTTAATTTTGACATACTAGTACCGCAATTTGTCACTCTTTTTGATTTGTTTTGCCAGACGATACTCCGTTACGATCCGATTTCTTTTTGTTTGTTGACTCCAACCTTGTTGTTGCCTACTATCAATAGATAAACAACTAAAACAGAAATAATAAGCAGGAAGGAACCCCCTAAATAAAAGGATGCATTCACACCTAGATTTTGCGAGAACATGCCAAACACAACCGGACTAAGTAGTTGTCCTACCCTATTCACTGTTTGGCTAATACCTATCGTAATTGATCGTTCCTCTGGATCTGCACTATCGGCAACGACAGAGTTGCTAAGTGGAATCGCTATTCCCATCGCTAATCCTATGATAATAGAATTAATAAGCTGTAGTACAAAATTGTTGCAAATTGGAATGATAGCTATTGAAACAGCTAGTACTACAGAACAAAGTACTAAGGCCCCTGAGCGTCCTCGAGCTACTTTTATAACGAGTTCTAATATGGATCTGCTCGCAATCGCCGCTAGTGATCGAGCCGCCATAATAAAGCCAACAGCAGTCAATGTATAACCAATGTCCTTTAGATAAACGGGTAAGAATAAAAATCTAGCACCGTGAGCAAATAAAACACCGCAGCCTACTAACATTCCGATTGAAATTTTCCAATTTAGAGATTTTTTTAGATCTTGTAAACGGAATGCAGGCTTTGAAGCATTAGTTTTAGAAATATTACCTATGTCAGTTAAATAAAATGCTAAGAATGATAAGCCAACCAAAATAACACTTAAAAACAACCAGACCATACCATAACTTTTAAAATCAACTAATAAACCTCCCAGAATGGGGCCAATCAACGAACCAATAGATGCATAAACCATAAACCAACTATAATTTTTATCCATATTATTGTTAAGATTACTGCTTAAATTGGCTACTTGAGTCTGAAGGCCCACGGTAAAAAAGATTTCGGCAATTTTTAATATAGATAACATAATGACTAGTTGAATAATGGAGGGGAACAAAAAGAGCATAAAACATGAACAAGCGCTTATCAAACTTGCAACAAATAATGGTAACCGAAGTCCCCATTTCTTTGTAGCGATGCCAGCGGGTACAGCCGCCAACAATGGAGCTAAACTAGCGATTGTCATAATAATACCAACGGAATTGTAGTTTCCCCCCCATTCTTTAATAAGTATAGGGACAAAAGATGGATACATGTTTGTACACATAAAAAAGATGGCTACGATGCTCAGTACGATTGCTAATTCACGGTTTTTTATCAATTTCAAGGGGCAACTCCTTTACTACTGCGTTATAGATACTGGATTTCCAAGGACATCAAATAAATCGGAATTACATTCCATTTGGTTTAAATACTCATCTTTCGAAATAAATACATTATGCCAAACTAAAAAACCAATTATTGTAAATATCCTGCAAGATAGTACAGATGCCTTGTAATAATCCCCTGTTTCATGTCCACTTTCAATGCTATATTCAAATCCTTGCAGTAATTTATTAATTGATGTCAAATTAAAAAATTCCTTGGTTGTTTCTGACTTAAGTATTAAATCAAAAATTTTGTGCCGGGTTTCTTTATCTTCCAAAAATATATAGGAGTAGGGAGAGGTAGACTCCGTAGCTTTGACAAGCTCTTGACAAACCTCAAGAGGTAAAGTTTCTTTTGATATTTTAACGTGCAAATTTTTAAATATGAGATCCTCTTCACTCAAATGTCTGTCAATAAAGTCTATATATTTGTTACTAAGAAAAGGAAGTCTTGAAACGATACCATATTGCTTATGAACTAGTCTTTTTGTTAGAAAATAGTTTGTAAAAACTGTAGAATAATTTTCTAAACTTAATTTCATAGAAGGATAGTTATGACTGCTATTTAATAACCAAGATGCTTCTATGTCAGTGAAAAATTTGTAAGTAAAAATTCTATCAATTTCTCCAAGGCGCAATCTTCCATATTTAGGATAATCATAGATTGTTTTTGGTTCAACTAACTTCTCAACCATCTCATAGTATAATTTTTTATCATACACTTGATCGTTAGCATCCCCTCCTATCACGATATCGATATGATTATCATTAATGACATCAGCTAAACAAGCTTGAAAAATTAGACCGGGTTCTGATATTGGTTCTCCGAGGGCAAACATCATCTTGGGTAATCTATGTATATCTTCTGCTTTTACTGTATAGTCGTACAGACTTAGCTTATACCCCTTCTGTCTATAAATATCTACAATTCTGCGAATATTGTTAATCTCTGATTTTACACTTGTTGAACCGTAGGAAAACAGTTTGAGATCTAAATCTGGTTTGTGTTTTAACATTCGTGATAATAGGAAGTTTGAGTCGTATCCACCACTAAACATGACAGCAATTTGTTTGTTTCCTAGTTCTTCCATCCTAGAATGTAATGCATCATCAAATGTTTGTATTAGACCTGCTTCTTTATCCTCTCTAGAGTATTCTCCTTTTACATACGGATTTGGCAATAATGATAATTGATTTGAATTATAATCATATTCTAGAATCATTTCTGTTGGAATCTTGTATACATCTTGAAATAGGGTTTCGTTCCCGGGTACAAATGCGTAGTGTAAGTAAGTAGGCAACGCGTCTTTATTTACTTTTGGTTTTATTTTTGCCTTTCTAAGTAAAAGTCTTACATCACTTGATAAGAAAAGAGTATTGTTTTCACTGTAGTAATACATATGATTTAATGATGTATGTCGATCTTGAATGATGAACACTTTTAGCAATTTATTATCAAAAATCGATATAGTAAAAAAACCATCCAATTGATTAAAACCTTTCACACCAAATTTCAAATAGATTTCAGCAATCACATCCAAATCATCCTCATATTGATTTTCAGATTTAAAATCCATTAGATTATGTATTTCCCCAACTATTGAAATTACAACATGGTTATAAAGCTTAACTGATTTATTTTGCTTTTCGTTTAGAGAAATTCTATGCGCCTCTAATTGAATTTTTGTGCTTGAGTAAGTATGAGATGTTAATTCTTCTTTTGCGTCATTTGCTGCAGAATTAAGATCAAAATATTGCTGATCTCTGTTTACCATTAAATACAAATAGTTTAAATTCATAATTCTCTCACTCCATTTTATGATATTTTTACTTGTAATATTTTGCCTTTTTCAAGAATACATAATTGTTTATAGTTACGTAAATAATCATTTGCTCATATTTGGTACGGGTATAATAATTTTCTAATATTTGGTATTTGTTATTTGTATGTATGCAAAGAGAGAAGGAAAAACCTATCGTCAGATTCATACGGATTTCCATACAACCTTTTTTTCGAGACCACCCTCAAAAAAAGGGCGACATTTCTAATAATGGCTTCCAAGGAATATAACTCTTGTTGGCGAATATATACACCGGAGGCTATTCCTTTCGTCTTGGTTAAAGTGAATAACAATGTAATTGGGGTGCGATAAATGGGAAAGATAATTTGTTTTGTATCAGAAGAATTTGCTGATTTTGAGATTACACTTGCATTACATAAAATTAAGAATGTTGGAAAAAAAGAAGTCTTTGCAATGGGATACAACTATGATCCTGTAGTTAGTGAATCCGGTCTGTATTATAAACCTAATCTGACAGTTTATGCAGCTATGGAACTGGATGATATTGAGGGACTCATTATCCCTGGCGGACCAATTCGAGACCAGCAAAAAGAACTAACAGTACTCATAAATAAACTTGATCAAGAAAAGAAGATGATAGCTGCAATATGTCATGGTCCACAATATTTGGGAAGAGCAGGAATTTTAAATAGAAGGAAATTCACCACTTCTTGCTCAATAGAAAGAATCAATACATTAGGCGTAGAAGATCCATTTCCACGCGAGAATTTCCTTGATAAGCGTGTAGTAAGAGACGGACATGTAATTACTGCAAATGGTCGTGCATTTGTTGATTTTTCTTTTGAAATTTTTGATTTCCTGGATATTTATCAAGGTAAGGATGAGGAAAGCGAACAATTGTTTAAAGATATAATGGACAGATAAATTATGATTATCAAGCTTTCAACGGGAAGGCCAGCTTATTAACGGCTGTTATGAGTAATTTTTAATCACCCAAGTGGATGTATTTGTTTGTCATCCGCAGGGTGATTTTTTTGCATGCGCCCGTAGGGTCCCCGGTGTGTCATCTTCCGCGGCAATAATCATTATCTCACATCCTTGTTATGCAAGGCCGAAATGGTGAAATGATTGTTTCGGTAATCTATACAGGTGTGTAGTGTAGGAGGTGTAGCAGCACAAAACCATTAATTGTGGAGGTCTGACAAATATGAAGAGAAAACTGGTCTCGATTCCCCTGAGCGTTCTGCTCGTTTCCAGCGTCCTGCTGGCCGCTTGCTCAGACGGGGGCAAAACGGCGACTCCCGCATCGACTGCAAGTGGGGACACTCCTAAAACAACTGACAATAAGCCGACGGCAATCACGATTATGGCTCCGCTCAACATTCCGGAAACACCGCCGGACGTAGTGATTAAGGAGCTGGAGAAGCTGACGAACACGAAGTTAACGTTCCAATTTTTCCCTGCCGATACCTATGAAGAGAAGCTGAACACGACTTTTGCGACAGGCGGCCTGCCTCAGGTGACTTATCTGAAAAACCAGGCCACGTTCATCCAAATGAAGTCGGCGATTCGCGACGGCCAATTTTGGGAAATCGGGCCTTACCTGAAGGACTTCCCGAATCTCGGCAAATTGAAATCAACGACCAATGACAACACGAAAGTTGACGGCAAGCTGTATACGCTTTACCGCGGCGTAGATATCGCCCGCCAAGGCATTATCTACCGGAAAGATTGGGCCGACAAGCTCGGACTCAAGCCGCCGGCGAATCTCGATGAGCTGTACGCGATGATGAAGGCGTTCACCGAGGGAGACCCTGACGGCAACAGCAAGAAGGATACGATCGGTCTGGCGGACCGCAACGATTTGATCTACGGCTCCTTCAAAACCGTAGCGACCTGGTTCGGCGTTCCGAACAACTGGGGGCTTAAAGACGGCAAGCTGCAGCCGGAGTTCATGTTTCCAGAATATGTAACCGCGATGGATTTTTATAAAAAGCTGCGCGACGAAGGCATTATCAATAAAGATTTTGCCGCGACAAGCAAAACGGATCAGCAAAAGCTGTTCACCAAAGGCACGGCGGGCATGTATATCGGGGCTATGACAGAAGTTACGTCTCTGAACAAAGATTTGATCAAAAACGTTCCTACGGCTGTCGTGGATGTGCAAAGCATGGTTGCCGGCCCTGAAGGCAGATTCTCGTCGTGGGCCCTAAATGGCTACAACAACGTGGCTTTGTTCCCGAAATCGGCGATCAAAACGGAAGCGGAACTGAAGAAAATCTTGGCATTCTTTGACAAAATGATGACCCCTGAAGTAGCCAACCTGATGTACTGGGGCGTTAAAGACGCTCACTACAGCGTAATCGATAACAAGGCGAAGAAACTGGATGACGAAAAATGGACGCGTGAAGTCAAAGTTTTCTCTGATATGGCCATTGGCGACGAGGATACGACCGGCAGATATTTGGGCATACCGACCATACCTGCCCAAGGCAAGGCGGATGAGCTGAAATTCGCCAATCTGAAGTACGCCGTGCAGGATCCGGCCGCTGCGCTGGACTCCAAAACGTACATCGAGAAAGGCGTGCAGCTTCAAGACGTAATCAAAGACGCAACCTACAAATACATTTACGGCAACCTCGACAAGGCGGGATTCGATAAAGCTGTAGAGGATTGGAAAAACCGCGGAGGCAGCAAAATTATCGAAGAATATAATGCCGCGGGCAAAAAATAACTGATGGGTACGGAGTAACACAGGTTGAAAAAGAGAAGAGGCTGTTGCACGAACAGCAGCCTCTTTAATTTTATCTAATCTACCGGAGAGGAAGAAATGCTATGCAGGAAGCACACATTCAGCCAAAGGTGGTGCCGACAACCCGAAGCAGCGAGCTCGGCAGACGCCTTTGGAAAAATAAATTGATCTATATCATGCTGCTGCCGGGAATTCTGTATTTTCTAATATTCAAATATATCCCCATGTACGGGCTGATCATTTCGTTTCAAAATTACAAACCGTTTAAAGGAATCAGCGGAAGCGAATGGGTCGGTTTCGAACATTTTCGCCGCTTGTTTACGGAACCCGATTTTTGGACGATTCTCAGCAATACGTTAATTCTGTTCGGCATGAATCTTTTGTTTTATTTTCCGATTCCGATCATTTTGGCGCTGATGTTAAACGAAGTCAGAGCGGAACTGTTTAAGAAAACTTTTCAGACGATTGTTTATTTGCCTCACTTCATGTCCTGGGTCATTATCGTCTCGATCACCTTCGTCATGCTGACGATGGACGGCGGGATTGTCAACGAGCTGCTTGAGTATTTCGGATTTACGGAAATCAATTTCCTCTTGAGCCCCGATTGGTTCAGGCCGATCTATACGCTTCAAGTCATTTGGAGAGAAGCGGGTTGGGGAACGATTATTTATTTGGCCGCGATCGCTTCCATCGATCCCCAGCTTTATGAGGCTGCGCGGATGGACGGCGCCGGGCGCATCAGACAAATGTGGCACATTACATTGCCGGCGGTTCGCAGTGTGATCATCGTATTGTTAATTTTGAAAATCGGTCATGTTCTCGACCTCGGTTTCGAGCACGTCTACCTGCTTCTCAACTCCATGAACCGGGAAGTTGCCGAGATCATCGACACTTATGTATATACGGCAGGCTTAAAGCAAGGGCAGTACAGCTACAGCGCCGCAATCGGATTTTTCAAATCGTTTATCGGACTGATTCTTGTCATGCTGGTCAACAGGATTTCCAAGAAGATAGGCGAAGAGGGCGTATATTGAGGAGGACTGGACAATGATTGATGACAGAACGATAGCCGGCAGAATGTTTAACATCATCAATTATGCATTATTAACGATTATCGGTTTAGTTACCGTGCTGCCGTTCGTGCATGTCGTAGCGGGTTCGTTCACGACAAGCGCGGAAATGGCCGCCAAGAAGTTTGTGCTTTTCCCTACGGATTGGAGCTTGGACGCTTACCGGTTTATTTTCTCGACGAATACGATTTTTAAAGCGATGGGCGTATCGATCGGAACTACTCTTTTCGGAACGATATTCAGTATGTTTGTGACGATTTTGATGGCATACGGTCTGGCGCGTAAAGATTTGGACGGAAGAAAGACGGTCAACTTCCTTGTCGTATTTACGATGCTGTTTAACGGCGGATTGATTCCGACCTTCCTGGTCGTCAAAGAGCTGGGCTTGATCGACACTTACTCGGCGTTGGTTCTGCCTACCGCGATCAGCGCGTTCAACTTGATTATTTTGAAAAACTTCTTCCAAAACGTGCCGGAAGGGCTGGAAGAATCGGCCAAAATCGACGGCTGCAACGATTTCGGCATTTTGTTCCGCATTGTGCTGCCATTATCGATGCCGGCGATCGCGACCATCTCTTTATTTTACGCAGTGACTCATTGGAACACATATATCAATGCGATCTTTTATATTAACGACAGCAAGCTGTGGCCGATTCAGGTGCTGCTCAGACAAATTGTCGTTCTGGCCAGCGGAATGGACTCCAGCTCTGCCTTCGACAATACGACTCCGCCGCCGGCGCAATCGGTCAAAATGGCCGTTATCGTCGTTGCGACGCTGCCGATCCTGCTGGTGTACCCGTTCCTGCAAAAGCATTTCGCCAAAGGAGCGATGCTGGGCTCGATCAAGGGATAGGAAAAGAGGGTCTTGCACATGCACATGCAGACACACGAAGAGAATTTACGCGCTGCGCTTGCCGAAATGGACGGTTTGTTCAGCCGGTTTTTCGACTGGCTGGCCGGGCAGTACGATGCGCGCAGCGGCGGATTTTTCTACGCCCGCAGCTCGCGGGAGATCGCCGGCCTTACGCCGGACATCGAATCGACGGCTCAGGCGCTGAACATTTTGGAGCGCTGCGGCCTGTTGGAATCGATGCCGCCCGCGGTGAAGGAGCGGTTGGTCCGCTTTTTCCAAAACAAGCAGGACCCGGACACAGGCTGCTTTTACGATGCGAATTCGCATATGCGCGAAGACGAGGTGATGGTAGCCCGGGCGATTGGCTACAGTCTTAACGCCCTGCGCAAGCTCGGGGGCGAGCCGCTTTACGCTTTGCCTTATCAGGCGCGGCAGGCGCCCGGCTACATGAGCTCGCCGGAAGCTTATCTCCGCTGGCTGCGCTCCGTGGAATTAAGCAACAGCTGGCGCGGCTGCGACCGCTTGTCAACTTCCGCGGTGTATGTGCGGCAAGTCGAGCCGTCGGAGCGCCGGGCGGAGTTTGCGCATACGGCGTTCCGGTTTTTTGCGGAAATTCAGGATCCGGACACTGGGCTTTGGGGCCGGGGAACGCAGTATGAGGGAATTTCCGGCACTTTCAAGCTGCATACCTTTTATGACAGCTTCGGTGTGCCCATGCCCGCAGAGCGGCGGATTTACAGCAGCATACTCCGCTGCCTGCGGACGGAGGAGGCCAGCGATATGTGCTACATTCGCAACCCGATCCACCTGCTTTCCTATATGAAGCCGGACATCCCGCCGGAGGAGCTGCGCGAGATCGTCCGCATCACGCTGGCGAACATGAGCAGGCTGCTCCGCGCGGACGGCGGATTTTCCCGCGAGCTGGCTCACTCGCCTTCGGCGCCGAATGTGGCGCAGATCAAGCGCGGGGAGTATTACCCGGACATGCCGAGGCCGGTTCATATCGGGCGCGGGCTAGTCGAGGGCGATATGAATGCGGGAACGCAGGCGCTGCTGATCCGGTCCGTGTGCTATCATCTGGCCGGCCTGCAGGAGCCGGGGTGGAGTTTTTCCGCCGATTCATTTTACAAACCAATACTGTGATAACACTGGCAAGCTAGAGAGGGAAGGGAGAAATCAGAATGACTGTTATTGCAAAAAAGACACCGATCGAGTGGGCGAAGGCTGCCTGCGATTCCGTTATGAGCCAGTATACCCCGATGGAGCTTCCGCCCGCCGGGCGCTGGCACTACCATCAGGGCGTATTTTTGTGCGGAGTGGAATTGCTGTCGGAGCAGGTGAAGGAGGAACGCTACGCCGACTATATCCAGGGATATGTGGACGGTCTTGTGGACGAATACGGCAATCTGTACTTTGCCCGCGACGAATTGGACGCGATTCAGGCCGGGCTGCTGCTGTTCCGTCTGGAACAGCGGACGGGCCGCAGCAAATACCGGATAGCCGCCGACAAGCTGAGAAGCTTGTTTCATACGCTGAACCTGACTTCCGAAGGCGGCTTCTGGCATAAGGACAAATACCCGTATCAAATGTGGCTGGACGGCTTGTATATGGGTGGCGTTTTCGCCTTGAAATACGCCAACGCCTACGGGGATCACAGCCTGCGGGCGACGGTGCTGCATCAGGAGAAGCTGATGCGCAAATACATGAAAGACGATCGTACGGGCCTCCTCTACCACGCGTGGGACGAGAGCCGGAGAATGCCGTGGGCCAACCTGGAGACGGGCTGTTCGCCGGAGTTTTGGGGCAGGTCGCTGGGCTGGTACGGTCTGGCGCTGGCGCAGTTTTTGGATGAGCTGCCGGCAGGCGAAGCGGGCCGTGACGAACTGGCCGCCGCTTTGGGGGATTTTGTGCGCGCGCTGATTCGCTACCAGGACCAAGAAAGCGGTCTGTGGTACCAAATCGTGGACAAAGGACACATGCCCGACAATTGGCTGGAGACATCCTGCACCAACTTGTTTGTGTACACGATCGCCAAAGCGATTAAGCACGGCGTTGTCGGAGACGAGTGCCTGGATGCGGCCCGAAGGGGATATGAGGGACTTATCCGCACGCTGCAGTTCGACAAGCAGGAGTGCCTGATTTTGCCGCACATCTGTATCGGAACTTCCGCCGGAGATTACGAAAATTATGTGACCCGGCCGACGAGCGAGAACGACCTGCACGGCATAGGCACATTCGTCATGGCTTGCGTGGAGATGCAATCGTTAACCGCAAATGAACACTAGAGGTGCAGCCAAATGTCGATATATAGCATTACACGGTTCGGCGCCGTTCCCGACGGAGTCACCGATAACAGTCAGGCGATCGCCGAGGCTATCGAAACTTGCGCGATCAACGGAGGCGGGACCGTCTACATTCCCGCAGGGACGTATGTCACAGGCAGAATCGCGCTGCGCAGCCGCATGACGCTGGAGCTGGAAGCGGGAGCCGTGCTGTTGTTCCGCACTGATTTTGACGACTATCCGCCTGTTCCGACCCGGTGGTCCGGCTATGAATGTTACGGCTACTCGCCGCTCATCTATGGCAGCGGCCTGTCCCATGTGACGATCAAGGGCAGAGGGATCATCGACGGACAGGGAGCCCCGTGGTGGCAGGCGAATCGGGCCCTGCGCCGGGGCGAAACCGTGGAAAGCGCGCGGACGAAGGAAATCGCCGGCTTGAACGAGGCGCTGCTCCGCTCGGTCAAGAGCAATATCGTGGAGTGGGAGTCGCAATTTCTCCGCCCGCCCTTGCTGCAGCTGATCGATTGCGAGCATGTGAGCATCGAAGGCGTTACACTGCAAAATTCGCCGTTCTGGAACACGCATCTGGTCTACTGCAAAAACGTGCATATTCACGGCGTGAATATTAAAAATCCGAGCGACACGCCGAACGGCGACGGCTTGGACATCGATTCGTGCTCGAATGTGCGGATCTCCGACTGCTTCTTCGACGTGGGGGACGACTGCCTCTGCATCAAGTCGGGCATCGACGAAGACGGACGCCGTGTCGGCAAGCCTTCGGAGAACATCGCGGTGACGAACTGCACGATGCTCAGAGGGCACGGCGGGGTCGTGCTCGGCAGTGAAATGGCCGGCGGCATTCGCAACGTCGTCATTTCGAACTGCATCTTCATCGGTACGGATCGCGGCATCCGCATGAAAACGAACCGCGCCCGCGGAGGGTACATCCGAAACATTCAGGTTAGCAATGTGTATATGGAGGATGTATTTTGCCCGCTGACGGTCAATTCGTTCTACCGGCACGGCGTGGATGAAAGCAATCCGTTGATCGGCAGTCCGCTTCCCGTCGCCGTCACCGACAGCACGCCCGTGATCGAGCACATCCGGATCAGCGACGTGACCGCCAAACGGTGCAGAGCTTCCGCCGGATTTATTTACGGATTGCCGGAGATGCCGATCCGGGACGTGCAGCTGCATCATGTGCTGATCGAAATGACGACCGATCCGCTGGAGCAGGGCGACGAGCCGGATATGGTGCGGGAACCGATCGTCATGGCCGGAGACGGCATGCTGTGCAAGCACGTGGAGGGCATGGAGCTCCACCACGTCCGCATCGAGACGCGGCAAGGTCCGGCGCTGCGCGCGGAAGACGTGCGCGACTTCGAAGCGCATGAGCTGTCCATGAAGCGCAGGCACAAAGATACGCCGGTCGTGGCGCTGACCCGCTCGGCGGAGGTGTTTATTGCCGGCAGGCATACGGCTGACGGCAGCTATTTGCAAACCGACGCGGGCAGCGCGCGCGTGGGGGGATGACGTACCAGGGGAGCTCGGTTCCCCTGGTTTTTTTCGGATAAGTCGGGCTTAGGCCCGACTATTTCTCGATGAGCATCGGCGGCTCCGGGTAGTACGATATTCACCCGAGTCCCCACCGTAGCAAAAGCTGTTTCTGCACAACGTCGTCCAAAGAAGGTGCGACCGTTTATGAAGCGGCCCGGCAGCCCGCAGTGGCTTCACTCTGCAAGGCCTCCACCCCGCAAAACCTGCAAAAGTCAGGCTGTTGAAAAACCCCCGTGTCAGCGGCGATAACCACAATCTGCTTGGCTGCACGAAGAAAACCTGCAAAAATACATGAATTTGCGTCCTTGATCGCTGGCCACGAAAAATTCCTGCAATTGTGCAGGCTTTTCAGCGGGGATATGGGCTCAGGTTCACTTTCAGCGCAAATTCCTGCACTTTCGCAGGCTTTTCGCCAAAAAAAGCCAATTTCAGAGAAAAAAACTGCACTTTCGCAGGTTTTCTCCCTGACACGATGCATCCTGCCCATTTTGTTCAGTTCCGCGACCTCGCAAGGAGAGGTACGCGCCCAGAAAAAGCGGCTATCCCTCAAATTAGGGTAATGGGTATGCATAAAAGCAACCCCGTCGCACAGACTCCTACTTCCAGTAATTCCCACCCCCTCACGGCTCATTTTTTTGCAATCGAATCGCTGGAGCCGGCGTCGATCAGGATAGTTCTGTCGAATATGTTCACCAATTCCGCGGAATACGACTCCAGGTCGACTTTACCGTAAAGATTCGCATTCGCCCAATACTCCCCGATCGCCCCCGTGATCGCACTTGTCATCACGCGAACGTTGAACTCGCGGAACTTTCCCTATCGCCCCCTCAGTTCAATAAAAAACGCTCCTTGTTAATGCTTGACTTGGAGTATACTCCAAGTTTTATCATGATTTTCAGCAAGTAAATTCTACCTCCAGGAGGCGTAATCATGAGCACTTCAAAAACAGTTTTGATCACTGGCGGAAACAAAGGTATTGGTCTTGAGACTGCCAGGCAATTGGGCAAGCTGGGATTCACAATTTTAATCGGTTCAAGAGATCAATCTAAAGGGGATGAAGCTGCAGCTTTGCTGAAGAATGAGAACATAGATGCTGAGGCAATTACGCTTGACGTTACAGACATGGATACCATTCAATCTGCCGCGAAACGAATTGATGATCAATATGGGGCGCTTGATATTCTGATTAATAACGCTGGCGTGAGCTTGGATGGAGGTCTTCCTCCGAGTCAACTGGAATTGACCGTTCTAAGGAATACTTATGAAACGAATGTATTCGGCATGTTTTCTGTCACTAAGGCAATGCTCCCTTTGATTAAAAATTCGCCTGCTGGCAGAATTGTAAACCTCTCAAGTGGCCTGGCTTCCTTGACCTTGAATAATGACCCGGAATCCGATGCCGAAAAATACGGAGTCAATGTGCTCGCCTACATGAGTTCGAAAACGGCTGTCAATGCACTGACTGTCTTGTTTGCCAGAGAATTAAAAGGTACGCCGATCAAGATAAATTCAGCTGATCCGGGGTACACAGCTACGGATTTGAATGGGCATACGGGTTATCGTACCGTTGAACAGGGCGCGTCTATTGTCGTGAAACTCGCAACCCTTCCCAACGAGGGTCCGACCGGCGGTTTCTTTGATGAAAACGGAGTGATACCGTGGTAATACAGCAGGAGGAGGTGGCAAAAGTGAGCGACGTTCCGGAAGCCTTCAGTTCAATTAAACAGGCGGCAAAATTCACTGGGCTATCGGAAGATACGATCCGCTATTATGAGAAAATTGGATTACTGCCGTATGCGGATCGTGAAGCAAACGGGCGCAGGACTTACAATAAACATCAGCTGGAGTTTATGGTTTTTTTGACGAGAATGAAGGCAACAGGAATGACGTTGGAAGAAATCAAGCGATACCGTCAACTCTCCTCGCAAGGATCTTCCTCAATCCATCAAAAAATCTCGTTTCTAATCGAGCACAAGACAAGAGTCCAAGACGAAATTTCTCGATTGCAGGAGACCGAAAAAATTATTGATTATAAAATTGATTATTATAATAGGGTTCTAATGAACCCCGATTTAAAAGATTCCAACTGCGATCCCATAGAAGAGTAATTAAACGATGAGCTGCCATATCGCCAGTCTGCATTTTATTTTCTTCGAACACAAGGAATGTGTCGTCGAGGGAAAGAACTGAGCGTGACAAAATGCACGCTGCCTGCAGCCTGCAGCCGGCGGTTTTAACGCCTGTTCAAAATGTTGACCGCGGCAGATAGCGTGCCGCCAAACCGATCGGGCCAACGCGCCAGCAGGTCGTTCCGGCCAGTCGCGTGAAAGTCGCCCGCGAGCGGCTCCATGCTTGCGCCCGCGGCCCACGGCCCGAAAGGGGAAGCCGGCGGTAAGAAGGCGCTTCCTGTACTGAGGGCGGCTGTCCAAAGTCCCTGCTCCCGATCCACAAGCAGGAGATCGCTGCGGCCGTCGCCGTTCAAATCAGCGAGAAGCGCGTCATAGCGCTCGCCGGATATGGGCGCGGTCAACCAGGCGCCAGCGGCATGTAAACGCAGTCCGTCGCTTAGCCAGACGTCCCATTGACCTGCCGCGCGGTCCCAGAGCACAAGATCGGCCAGCCCGTCGCCGTTGACGTCCGCGATATAAGGGGAGCGGGCTTTGGCGAAGCCGGGGACTTGCAGCCGGAGCTGCGGGGCGTAAAACCCTCGTCCGTGGCTGAGAGCCACAGCCAGACGGCCGGAATCCGGGTCCCACAGCACCAAATCCGTCAGCCCGTCGCCGTTCAAATCCCCCGCAAGAGCTTGCCATCCCCTGAACGCGTCTCCCGCGGCAAGCCATCTCCCGTCAGGCTGCAGCCCGGTACCTGTATGTAGCGCCACCTCGCAAACGCAAAGCCCGGGATGCCATACCGCAGCGTCAGTTCGGCCGTCGCCGTTGAAATCGCCGGCCAGCTCCGTCCCGCCGCCCGATACGGGCCAGCCCGACAAAACCGGACGAACCGTGCGAATCCCGTTCCCGATTTTAAACCTGCTGTCCAAACTCACCTCAGCAAAATACCAATTGCCGCTTGAGCGCTGACGGATCATGAGCCTGTCTTTACCGCCTTTTTCGGTTTTTGCAGTCAGAACCCGGTAATCGGGTCCTTCCCAAAGATCGGTTTGCCGGAAATCCGGTACAAACGAAAGCAAACCCAAAATGGAGACGAACCGTCGGCCGTCCGCTTGAAAGGAGCGGATTAGCGTTTTGAGCGGCGTTTTGTCCTCATAGATTGGCGGGGCGCCGGGCTGAAGCCGGATATATGGGAATTCAAGAAACGGATGATAGAAAAAAGAAGCCAAATCATCGGCTCCATACTTGCGCATCTCGCTGACGATTCGTTTCGTGTCTTCCTTGGCAGCTTCGCCGCTTACGTAGAAGAGGGGTGTCGGAACGTACAGAGCTCCACTGGAGACAGGCGAGTCCGAGCCGTGAAACGTGACCTTCCGGCTATCGGGGAAAGCGGGATTATTTTCATAAACGAGGCCGCTGCAAGCTTCAAGAATACCCCTTTGAACCGGGGAGGCTGCATAGTGCGGCGTTTCGAACCAATCCGCCCGCAACCCGGCGGCGTGAAACAGCTCAAGCGCCTTGGCGAACCGACCGTATGCGTACGAATGCCGCAGCTGGGCAGGCTGACTCAATGCCTTCGGCGAATCGTCCGGCGGGCAGTTCGCGCGGCAGTCTGCGTAATGAAATTCGTAGCCTTCGCCGCTTACCGTTTTGCCGTATTGATGCGTGTATCCGTGAATGCCGAGGGATGCGCCTTTATCGGACAACGTGTGCAGCGTTTGGACAAAACGAACCGATACCGGATCGCTCCGGTCCGCAATGGAGCGGTCGATCCGGCGGATCGGGTCGACAAACCGGGGAATGACGGCGACATGAAACGGAACGCCAGACGCACGCAAAAAATCGGCGACAGCAATAAGCTTCGCCTGATTTTCCGCAGATTCGTAATAGTCTCCGGGGCCGATATCTTCAAGCCGAATCAATGCTTTTTTCATCCGAATTCCCCCTCGCCTGCACGAAACCTTTCGTTGGTGATATGTATGATGGGATCAGCTTTTTTCATAACCGGCTTTTGCAGGGGGAGAGGATGGGAGGGGGCTAGTCTTCCGGCGTGCGATCAAGGTACAGGCGGGTAACCTCCGTATATTCGCCTTGCTCGATCTCTTTTCCGTCAGCCTTTTCTTCAAGCGGATCATGGGTGTTCATTCCGGGTGCGATCGTCGGCTCGGTTTCTTTTTCATGTTTTGGCACTATTTTCACGCTCCTTAACAAGTAATATAGCCATTCGTTAGGAAGGATATCCGCTTTTCAGGCATGAAGAGGGGGCAAAAGGGCAGTTAAAAGGCCAACCTGTAAAAGGTCGGCCTCAAAGCTTTATTTTTTACAGCAAAATTCCGGTGAAAGTGATCGCTCCGATTGCAGTCGCCGTACCGCTCAGCGTTAACGCCTGTAACGTATACGTTACATCGCCGGTTCCAGGCGTTGAATCAACATGGTCGACGCTCGTTGCGAAAAATGAGGATGTCGAGGTCGCTTCATCATTGATGCTAAAGATGACGGTTGCTCCATTAAGAATTTGCAATTGAAGCACAGTATTAGCCGCATCTGCTTGCCATCCAACAATTCCGGTTAACCAAACGCGGCTTCCGGCCGGAACCCCCGTTATTGTAATCGTCCCGAGAGGAGTCGCGACAGCACTTATCGCTATTGCTGAACTCCCCGTCGTATTTGGCGAATTCTCGGAAACCTGAAACTGTTGGAACGCCCCTGTGGCCCCGGTAGCGCCCGTGGCCCCGGTAGCACCCGTAGCACCAGTGTCGCCCGTGGCTCCGGTAGCACCCGTAGCACCAGTGTCGCCCGTGGCTCCGGTAGCGCCAGTGTCGCCAGTAGCCCCAATGGCACCTGTGTCGCCCGTGGCACCTGTAGCGCCAGTGGCTCCAGTGGCACCTGTGTCGCCCGTGGCCCCAGTGTCGCCGGTGGCTCCGGTAGCGCCAGTAGCACCTGTGTCACCAGTAGCCCCAGTAGCGCCAGTTGCGCCAGCCCCGGTAGCACCAGTGGCTCCCGTAGCACCTGTGTCACCAGTAGCCCCAGTAGCCCCAGTAGCCCCAGTAGCTCCCGTGTCACCCGTGGCTCCGGTAGCGCCCGTGGCACCTGTGGCACCAGTAGCGCCCGTGTCACCAGTGGCACCTGTGTCGCCAGTAGCCCCCGTGGCCCCCGTGGCCCCTGTGGCACCAGTAGCGCCCGTGGCTCCGGTAGCGCCCGTGTCACCAGTGGCACCTGTGGCACCAGTAGCGCCCGTGTCACCAGTGGCACCTGTGGCGCCAGTAGCCCCCGTGGCGCCCGTGGCTCCGGTGTCGCCCGTAGCCCCAGTGGCCCCAGTGGCACCAGTGTCGCCCGTGGCACCAGTAGCGCCCGTAGCCCCTGTAGCGCCAGTGGCACCTGTGTCGCCAGTAGCCCCCGTGTCACCCGTGGCTCCGGTAGCGCCCGTGGCACCTGTGGCACCAGTAGCGCCCGTGGCTCCCGTGGCCCCTGTGGCACCAGTAGCGCCCGTAGCCCCAGTAGCGCCAGTGGCACCAGTGTCGCCAGTAGCCCCCGTGTCACCCGTGGCACCTGTGTCACCCGTGTCACCCGTGGCCCCTGTGGCACCAGTAGCACCAGTAGCGCCCGTGTCACCCGTGTCACCCGTGGCTCCGGTAGCACCCGTAGCCCCAGTGTCGCCAGTGGCTCCAGTGGCTCCAGTGGCACCGGTAGCGCCAGTGGCTCCAGTGGCACCGGTAGCGCCAGTAGCTCCTGTGACTCCAGTGTCGCCCGTGGCACCAGTAGCGCCCGTAGCCCCAGTGGCCCCAGTGTCGCCCGTGGCACCAGTAGCGCCAGTAGCCCCTGTAGCGCCAGTGGCCCCAGTGTCGCCCGTGGCTCCGGTGTCACCCATCGCACCCGTGGCACCGGTAGCCCCCGTAGCCCCCGTGTCGCCCGTAGCCCCAGTTGCACCAGTGGCACCGGTAGCGCCAGTAGCGCCCGTGGCCCCCGTGTCGCCGGTAGCCCCCGTAGCCCCAGTGTCGCCCGTAGCACCCGTCGCGCCCGTAGCACCAGTGTCGCCAGTGGCTCCAGTGGCACCGGTAGCGCCAGTAGCTCCTGTGGCTCCAGTGTCGCCCGTAGCCCCAGTTGCACCAGTGGCACCGGTAGCGCCAGTAGCGCCCGTGGCCCCAGTGGCCCCCGTCGCGCCCGTAGCCCCCGTGTCGCCAGTGGCTCCAGTGGCTCCAGTGTCGCCCGTGGCACCAGTGTCGCCCGTGGCTCCGGTGTCGCCAGTAGCCCCAGTGGCCCCAGTGGCCCCAGTGGCCCCAGTGTCGCCCGTAGCGCCCGTGGCCCCTGTGGCCCCAGTAGCGCCCGTGGCCCCAGTGTCGCCGGTGGCCCCAGTAGCGCCCGTGGCCCCAGTAGCGCCAGTAGCCCCAGTGTCGCCGGTAGCTCCGGTAGCGCCAGTGTCGCCCGTGGCACCGGTAGCACCTGTGTCACCAGTAGCGCCCGTAGCCCCAGTGTCGCCCGTGTCACCAGTGGCACCCGTCGCGCCCGTAGCCCCGGTGTCACCAGTAGCGCCCGTAGCCCCAGTGTCGCCGGTAGCTCCGGTAGCGCCAGTGTCGCCCGTGGCACCGGTAGCACCTGTGTCACCAGTAGCGCCCGTAGCCCCAGTGTCGCCCGTGTCACCAGTGGCACCCGTCGCGCCCGTAGCACCAGTGGCACCAGTGGCACCAGTAGCGCCCGTGGCACCCGTCGCGCCCGTAGCACCAGTGTCACCAGTAGCGCCCGTGGCACCCGTGGCTCCGGTAGCCCCAGTAGCGCCCGTGTCGCCCGTGGCTCCGGTAGCGCCAGTAGCACCTGTGGCTCCCGTGGCTCCAGCAGCACCCGTGGCACCGGTAGCGCCCGTGGCTCCAGTGGCCCCGGTAGCACCTGTAGCCCCAGTCACACCTGTCGCGCCAGTAGCTCCGCCTGATGGCCCTGTCGCGCCCGTCGCACCGGTGGCTCCTGCAACACCCGTCGCCCCAGTGGCTCCTGCAGCCCCCGTAGCACCAGTAGCACCTGTAGCTCCCGTAGCACCCGTCGGCCCGGTGGCTCCGCCTCCGGTTGCAGCCAGCAATGCCACGTCGTCTACTAAAATATCCGCTGTTCCAGCCAGCGGGATAGTGTTGATTAGTATGAACGCTTGAGTGGTGCCGGCGGGAGCAGGGCTCGTCGTTTGGTAGATTTCGAGCCAAGTATTGTTTGTAGCGTCAGGAATTCGATCTTGTAGAACGTCTATAAAAAGTCCGGTGCTGAGCAGATTAAAGAGGCTGTCAAAAAAAAGCACCTGGGCCGTAACGGAAGGTGCCGGCAGTCCCCCGACCTTGGCAAGCGAAACAAGGAATTCGTAAGATTCTCCTGAAGTTGCCGGTACGAATTGTGCTATAAAAGAGGTAACTGCACCGCCTTGCAAATCGGCAGCAAATATACCCGAATGCGAAAAAGTACTTGTAACCGAAGCATTGGCAGAGCTCCACGGGACAAGAGTTCCTGTTTCAAAACCGCCGTTAACGACTAAGTTTTGAATAGTCATTTTTAAAGCCCCTTTCCTCATAATTGCGTTTCCCTTAACCCGTTAGAGAAACGTAGAATAGTATACGGCAGCTTTTGTTTTCCAGTAACGTCCTTTGACGCTGGTCAGAATCACAATTTTTGAACGCGCGAAGAAGATGTGGGCAGTCATGAAGACCGTTACCGAGAGGGGAGGCTGTCTAAATCCAATTTTTTTATTTGCACAAAAAAGCATAAACATGAATGCTGCGGTCTAGCTTGGGAATAATCATTATGATATTCTTAAAATAATGAACGGCGGCTGTAATAATCCGAATGACTATATTATTTGAAACAGAACAGGTGAGACTTATATGCATACTAGCGCCAACAATGAACTATTAGATAACTGGCTGTCTTTTACCAATATACAAACGAGCATTAATAATAAATTGGAGAGTGCTCTACAAGAGAACTATAGTTTATCGTTAAAAGAATTCTATGTTCTTTATTTCCTGTCCCAAACAAGCGATAAACAATTAAGGTTACAGAAATTGGAGGAAATGGTCGGCTTAAGTCAAAGCGCCGTATCAAGACTGGTAGGCAGAATGGAAGCTAAAAGCTGCGGTGCTTTGCAGCGGCACGTTTGTGAAGACGATCGGAGAGGGATCTACACCCATTTGACGGAGCTCGGCGAAAATAAATTTAAAAGAGCCTTGGTAACTTTTAACGAAATTATTCAGTCTGCCTTTTTAGAGGACGGCCTCCAGAATGAGCTGCAGTCTTTAATCCAAAAATGCAAAACGGCGGATAAATAAATCTGCTGCAGAGTAACTTTTACCCGAAGATGTTTGTTCGGGCTTTTTTGCATTTGAAGATGCAGAGCCTCGCCTATAACTCCGTAATGATTTTACCCTCCCAACTTTCGCACGTATGTATCCGAACTGAAAAGTATAAACTAAATTAAATTGTCTATTTACAAAACTATACGTTCAGTATATTATTTAATCATTAATTAGTGAACATTAAGTGCAGTATTTAATTGCGTTATCGGTAAAGAAGGGGGGATCATCGCAGCGCTTGAATAAAATCCATATGTCAATATGATTTCCAAATAAGGAGTTGTAACTATGACTTTTTCAAAAAAACAAGCCATCGAAAAGGATCTCCCGGCATGGTTAGCCATACTTCTGGCGGCCGCATGCGGTATCATTGTAGCTAATCTTTACTACGCACAGCCCTTGGTAGGTTTAATCAGCTCTTCAATTGGGATGTCTGCCGGAAGTGCCGGCTTGATCGTAACGTTAACCCAGATTGGGTATGTTGTCGGCTTGCTGTTTGTCGTACCTTTGGGGGATATTATTGAAAATCGAAGGCTGGTAGTCGTCACTTTACTGCTCAGCGCAGTCGCCCTGATTGCCGCTGCAGTCGTGAAACACGCTATGCTTTTCTTAGCGGCTTCACTTTTCATCGGGTTGGGGTCGGTAGCTGCACAAGTACTCGTGCCTTTTGCATCATACCTTGCAACGGAAGCAACACGCGGCCGTGTTGTAGGCAATGTCATGAGTGGTCTGTTACTTGGTATCATGCTCTCACGTCCGTTATCGAGCCTGGTGGCTGACTTCTTAGGCTGGCATGCGATATTCGCCCTGTCAGCCGCAGTTATTGTTCTCCTGGCGATCGTGCTGGCTAAGGTCCTTCCTGCAAGGAAGCCCACGGCAAACACGCACTATGTAGTCCTCCTTGGTTCAATGTGGCATCTGCTTCGGACTACCCCGATCTTACGCCGTCGAGCCGTTTATCATGCGTGTTTGTTTGGGACTTTCAGCTTGTTCTGGACAACAGTTCCGTTATTGTTGACCAGTCCTGCTTTTCATTTTTCTCAAAAAGCCATTGCGTTGTTCGCCCTTGTCGGAGTCGCGGGTTCTATAGCGGCACCTATAGCCGGCCGACTGGCTGATCGCGGCTTGACCAGATCGTCTACAGGGATAGCTCTCACGATTGTCGTCGTTTCTGTTTTACTGCCACTCATCATCCAGACAAGTTCGCCTGTCGGAATAGCTGTTTTAGTCGTATCAGCCATTCTATTGGACGCTGGAGTATCCGCAAATCTTGTGCTTGGACAACGGTCAATCTTCTCGTTAGGGCCAGAAATCCGCAGCCGATTAAACGGGCTATTCATGGCTATTTTCTTTTTGGGCGGTGCCGTTGGATCCGCTATCGGCGGATGGGTATACGCATTAGGAGGATGGAGTGCAGCATTATGGGTAGGAATAATCTTTCCGGTCATTGCTCTGCTTTATTTCGCCACAGAGAAGAAGTAAATCTTTGAGGTGTGCATTTTATATAGAAGCGAGGCGCAGCAAAAAAACCTCCGAAACCACGGCAATCAAGTGGAGTCGGAGGTTTCATTGTTGATTTTTACTTTCCTTGCACGATTTCGGCAAGTATTTCGTAGGAGCGCAGACGGGCGCTGTGATCAAAAATTTGCCCGGCCACAATGATTTCGTCGGCTTCCGTTTTATTCAAGATCTGCTGCAGCCGCTCACGTACCGTTTCTTTGCTTCCGGCAACCGTGAAGCTCAATTGCTTCAGGACGTGGGCTTTTTCCTGCGGCAGCCAGAGCGGCTCCATGCTGTCCACAGGCGGCTTCAACAAGCCGGGCCGGCCGCGGATCAGATTGAGAAACAGCTGCTGCTGCGACGTGGATAATTTTTGCGCTTCTTCGTCGGTATCGGCGGCAACGACGCTGATGCCTACCATGGCATGAGGTTTGTCCAGCACTTTCGACGGACGGAAGCTGCTGCGGTACAGTTCCAGGGCCGGCATCAAATAGTCCGGGGCAAAATGGCTGGCAAAAGCGAACGGCAAGCCCAATTGGCCTGCGAGCTGGGCGCTAAATCCGCTTGAGCCGAGCAGCCAGATCGGGATGTTCAGCCCTTCGCCGGGAACGGCCCGCACGCCGGGCATGCTGGTTCCCAAGGACGGGTCCAGGTAACCGCGCAGCTCGCTGAGCAGTTCGGGGAAATCATGCCCGTCGCTGCCCAGACCGCGGCGCAGAGCGCGGGAAGCAAGCTGGTCCGATCCGGGGGCTCTTCCCAGCCCCAGATCGATGCGCCCCGGATACAACGATTCCAGCGTGCCGAATTGCTCGGCAATGACCAGAGGGGCGTGGTTGGGCAGCATGATGCCGCCTGAGCCTACGCGGATTCTCGAAGTGCCTGCCGCGACATGGCTGATAATAAGCGAAGTGGCCGAACTGGCAACGCCGGCCATGTTATGGTGCTCAGCCAGCCAATACCGGTGATAGCCCCACTTTTCGGCATGCTGCGCAAGATCAAGCGTCCGGCGAAAAGATTCGGCCGGGTTGCTGCCTTCAACGACAGGGGCCAGGTCCAGAACGGAAACAGGCACCTCATCAAATCGCTTGTTTTGTTTGGTAGTACTACTATCTTCGAACATAAAGTCGTCAACCTCCTCGATAAGTAAAATCCAACGATAATAACCATGCTCTCATTATTAGATATTATGCAAATTAAAGCAAGTACCAACTTATTTGTAGTATAGTATCTTTTTTATACCATCTAGGGATACTTTTTTAAATTTCCTTATAAAAGCCTCTGTTGCAGCGGTTTGCCGCTGTGGGAGAGGTTTTTTGCCGCCCGCAAATTCAGCGTATTTTCAGATAGTTTTTATGTTCTTATCAGCATAGCTTCAGGAGCGTTTCAGGTTAGGCATCTATACTCAAAACATAAAGTTAATCCAACACAGTTAGGTGGAATGAACATGAGCGCTAAACCAAGCCATAGTTCGGCCGAAGCTATCGTATACAACAAAATTTACGCCGCAGCTTCAGACAATGCCGTTTCCCGGTCTGTCGGCCAGATCAAGCTGGATGAACGCATTCGGAAAATCGTATCCGCGCTCTCCAATTGGTCCGTTATAGCTTAAACATTTTATAGATTGCAAATAAAAGAAAGGTGGTATATCCAATGAACGAATTAATTCCAACCAATCATACACCTGAGGAACGTCGCAAAACTTCCATGAAAAGCGTCTTCGCGGCTTTTATGGCCGGAGCGGTCGTAGTCGGCAGTCTTATGTTCGCTTCCGATAAGCTGAATTTGTTTACCGGCGGTGTTCAGCCGCTTGCAAGCGGAACGGTCGCCGCGGCAGCGGGAACTACGACCGGCCGCGGCGTACAGACCGCATCGCTGGGCGCTTCCACCGGAACGAACAGCATAGCCGCTATTGCCAAACAAGCCAGTCCTGCCGTAGTCAAAATCGAGACGAAAACGAAAGCGACCAAGACGAAAAGCAGCAACCCGCTATACGACAGCCCGTTCTTCCGGCAATTTCTTGGTGACGGCAGTGGCAACGGCAGCGGTGGCGGCAGCCAGTCCCAGGGCGACAACAGCGGCAGCTTGCAGGAAAGCGGGCTCGGCTCCGGATTTATTTTCGAGTCCTCCGGTTATATTTTAACCAATGAGCACGTAATTGACGGCGCCGATGAGATCGACGTGTACGTACAAGGCTACGATACGCCGTTCAAAGCGACTTTGCTGGGCAACAGCTACGATCTGGATCTGGCCGTGCTCAAAATTTCCGGAAACAAAGAGTTCGCCTCCTTGCCGATCGGCAATTCGGATAATGCTCAACCGGGAGACGGGGTTGTCGCCATCGGCAATCCGTACGACTTCGACTACACGGTTACGTCCGGCGTACTCAGCGCCAAAGAACGTTCGATCAGCATCGACGACCAGCAGGGCACAAGAAACTACAAGCATCTGATTCAGACGGATGCGGCGATTAATCCCGGCAACTCCGGCGGTCCGCTGCTCAATATGAACGGCGAAGTGATCGGCATCAATACGGCTGTCAGCTCGGAAGCTCAAGGCATCGGCTTTGCCATTCCGACAAGCACAATCAATTCCGTTCTGGATAAATTGAAAAACAACGAAGCGATTCCGAAAGAAGCTTCTCCTTACATGGGCGTCAGCGTTCAGGATGTTACGCAAGATATGCTGTCCGATTTTAAATTGAAAAATACCGATGGCGCCTTTGTGGCTGCCGTACAGCAAAAATCGCCCGCCTTCGAAGCCGGTATCCGCCAGTATGATGTCATTACGGCCATCAACGGAACGAGTATTTCGAGCGCAGAGCAGCTGACCAAACAGGTTCAGGCGGCCAAAGTCGGGGATAAGCTGAAAGTGACGATTTCCCGCAATGGCCAATCTCAAGATCTGACGGTTACCGTCGGGGATAAAAATAACGCAGGCACTGCTTCCACCCGGAAATAAGCCGGATTGCCGGATTGTGCAGGAAACCAGGACAAATGCAAACCCGTTGACTTATGCGTCAATGGGTTTTTGTCTTCCTGAGCCCGGGATTTCTATTCAGTAAATGTTCAGCAGGCTATCAAGAAATGCTCAGGCCGCCCTCAGGGCCGATTCAGTTTCGTTCGTTACAGTATACATAACGAAAGAGACAACGATTTGGCACAAAGGGGTGGGCAATATGTACGCAAAATCTTTGCGGAAATTGGACTATTTTTTGGCTGCAGCGGTTTTGTTATCGGCTTTTTTTAACGTCTGGAATATTTGGAACCAGACCTATGTCAACGCTTATTACACGTCGGCGGTTACCAGCATGCTTCAAAGCTTTCATAATTTTTTCTACGCATCGTTTGACCCGGGAGGCTTCGTAACAGTCGATAAACCGCCTGTTACGTTTTGGCTGCAGACCGCCAGCGCCTACTTGTTCGGGCTTAGCGGCTGGAGCGTCATCCTTCCGCAGGCTTTGGCCGGTATCGGTTCCGTATTGCTGATCTATTTTACGGTGAAGCCGACTTACGGCAAGATTGCCGCCCGCATGGCCGCGTTCGTTTTTGCCTGTACGCCGATTGCGGTAGCGGTTGCCCGAACGAATAACGTGGACAGCTTGCTCGTATTCATTTTGCTGCTCGCCGTCTGGATGCTGCTGCGCGGCATCCGCAATCACAAGTGGGGATGGGTCGCAGCCGCCTTCGGCACGGTCGGCCTCGCTTTCAACATAAAAATGCTTCAAGCGTATATGGTTGTACCTGCTTTTTACTTGCTGTACTTGATCGCTTTTCGCGCCAACTGGAAAAAGAAACTGGCCGTACTTGCCGCCTCAACCGTCCTGCTCGTCGCGATATCCGTCTCGTGGGCGGTGACGGTAGACTCGATTGCCAAAGACAGCCGGCCCTATATCGGCAGCAGCCAGACCAACTCCGTCCTGGAGCTGGCCTTCGGGTATAACGGCGTATCCCGTTTAACGGGCTCCGGGATAGTCGGTGGCGGCGGCAGCGGGGGCACGCCGAAAGAAGCTCCGGCGGCGGACGGCACAGCCACCGAGCAGGGGCAAACCGGCAGCGACGGCACAGCCTCCGCTGCAAGCACCGGCGCTTCAGCCGACGGAAGCGCGGTCGGACCGCAGGCCGGCGATGCAGCCGGCAGCGGCAATATGCCGCCGGGCGGGTTCGGCGGCGGGCAAGGGCCCGGAGCCGGCGATGGTGGCGGCGGACCGATGGGCGGCGGCAGCGGTGGCGCATTCGGCACGGGGAGTGCCGGACCGCTGCGGCTGTTCCAATCCGGCCTGTCCGGGCAGATCAGTTGGCTGATCCCTTTTGCGGCCATTGGCTCCGCCGGGCTGCTCGCAGGCATCCGCCGCAGAAAGCCGCTGACGGACAAACAGAAAGAAACGCTGTTCTGGCTCGCATGGCTGCTTCCCGCCATGGCATTCTTCAGCGTCGCAGGCTTTTTCCATCAATACTACCTGATCATGCTCGCTCCTTCGATCGCAGCGCTTGTCGGAGCAGGATGGGGCGAAATGTGGAGGCTTTACCGCGATAAGGCCGGCTGGCGGATGTGGCTGCTGCCGTCGGGCGTTCTCGCTACGACAGCGCTTCAGCTATACATCATGTCCGATTATACGAGTCAAATCGGTATCGGCTGGTCCATAGGGATCGGCGCAGCGGGCGTCCTGGTATCCGCATATCTCGGTCTGCGCACGCAAAAAGCGAAATGGAACCGGATCGCCGCCGCTGCCGGGCTGCTCGTCCTGCTGGTCGTTCCGCTGTATTGGTCCGCTACGCCTCTTATGTACGGCGGCAACAGCATGCTGCCTGAAGCGGGGCCTCAGTTGAAATCCTCGTCACAGGGCGCAGGCATGGGGCAAGAAGAAGTGAACGCCAAGCTGCTGCAATATTTGACCGAGCACAACACCGGCGAAAAATATTTATTCGCCACAATGCGCGCCACGTCGGCTGCGCCTTATATTATCGAATCCGGCAAGCCGGTTATGGCGATGGGCGGCTTTTCGGGGTCCGACCCGATTTTGACGCTGGATCAACTTAAAACTTTAGTGAAAAACAAAGAAGTCAAATACTTCCTGCTCGAGGGATCGGGTTCCCCGGGCGGCGACAGCTCCGAGCTGACGAACTGGATTCAAGAAAACGGCACCGTGGTTTCGACCGATGAGTGGCAGACCTCGGCTGCGGCAGCTTCGAACTCAACTTCGAGCACAACTCAAGACACGACGCAGGGCCAGGGTGCGCCAATGCGCATGGGCAGTTCGATGACGTTATACGAAATTCAATCCTAATCCGAGACAAGGAGTGTATCAAAATGAAAATCAAGAAAGCTATTATTCCTGCCGCAGGCTTGGGAACGCGCATATTGCCCGCTACCAAAGCTCAACCTAAGGAAATGCTGCCGATCGTCGACAAGCCGGCCATTCAATATATTGTGGAAGAGGCCGTTCAATCGGGAATTGAAAGTATTTTGATTGTGACGGGGCGTAATAAGAAGTCGATCGAGGATCATTTTGATAAATCCGTTGAACTGGAACAAATTCTTCGCGAAAAAGGCAAAAGCGAGCTGCTCGCAGAAATACAGAGCATCAATCAGATGGCGAATATTCATTATATCCGACAGCAGGAACCGCTCGGATTGGGCCATGCCATCCTTTGCGCGCAGCCGTTTGTCGGCAATGAACCGTTTGCCGTTTTGCTCGGCGACGACATCATGGTCAGCGATACCCCGGTGCTGCAGGAGATGATCCGGCTGTTCGAAACCGCGGATATGAATATTGTAGGCGTGCAGCCCGTCCCGCCGGACGAGGTGAGCAAATACGGCATCATCGATCCGGTCAGAAACCTCAACCGAACGTATTCCGTGCGCGACATGATCGAAAAGCCGGCTCCGCATCAAGCGCCGTCCAATATGGCGGTGATGGGCAGATATATTTTGAAGCCATCGGTGTTTGACGCGCTGCAAACGATCGAGAGAGGGTCCGGCAACGAATACCAGCTTACCGACGCGCTGCGCGAAGTATGCCGTACCGAGGGGCTGCTCGCGCTCCAACTGAACGGAGAAAGGTATGATATCGGAGATAAATTCGGATATATGAAGGCATTCGTCGAAATGGGCCTGCAAAGAAAAAGCCTCCGTGCGCGTCTGCTCGATTATCTGGAGATGCTTATATTGAAGGAACGCGGTAAAGAGAATATGAAGAAGAGCGTATGAAGCTTTGCCCAGTACAAGAGCGATACGCATGGATTGAAAAAGCATGATCGCAGCGGTTTCCCGTAAACCTGCCGCCGATGATGCTTTTTCTTTTTTACCGTCAATTGGCCCTCTTCAGCGCGGTTTGGCGCTTTTGCCGCATTCAGGGGATTCTCAGGCAGTTCTCATTGTCTCTTCAGGGCAGGCTCAGGGGATATTCAGGTTAGGGGTCTATACTTGTCCTTGTAAGAAACAATAACTTATCCGAGAGGTGGAACTACATCATGAAAGCACTAAGCAAAAAAATCATCGCCGGCACTCTTCTTACTACTTGCCTGTTCAGCTCAGGCAGCGTCCTTCTCAATAGTCAAGCCTACGCGGCAACGCCGACTTCGAAGTACAGCGCAGCAACCGACACATCCGCAAATCAGGACAGCAGAATGGTCAAAGAAGGCGCCAAGCTGCTCGGGGTCGACGAGGCGGCAATTACTACGGAATTGAAAAAAGGCAGAACGCTATCGCAAATAGCTTCTGATAAAGGATTCGGCAAAGACGCTTTTCTACAAAAGCTGAAGGATGCCGTTAACACTTCCATCGACGCCGACGTTAATGCCGGCACGCTTACCAAGGATCAGGCCGACAAGCAAAAAGCCGCTTTTCCTGACCGTTTGAACCAGCAAATCGATAATGCAAACCTCGCAAACACATTGGCGAATTGGAATTGGCAAACGCAAAAGACCGACCCTGTCTACAATAATACAGCGACAACAGCAGCGGGCTCCCAATCCAACGACGATAAAGGTTTGATCGATATTAAAAATCATTGGGCTAACAAGTCCATCAATGATCTGGTAGGCAGAGGCGTTCTTCAGGGGGACCAGAACAAGCGGTTTAACCCGGACTCGACCGTCACACGCGAAGAGTTGGCTGCGATGCTGTCCAGAGGCTTTAATTTAACTGCGGACACTTCGAAAACTCCTAATTACTCGGATGTGCAGAAAAACAGATGGTCCTACAACAACATTGCCGCGGTAAAAGATTACCTCGATCCGCAAACCGACGCTAACGGCAATTCGGCCTTCAATCCGACCGACGGAGCGAAGCGGCAAGATGTAGCGGTCAGTCTCGTAAAAATACTTTTGAAGAACAAGCCTTCGACTACTTTGATGGACACGGCTTCCGCCGACAAACTGCTTAAAGAGAAATTCAAAGATGCCGACAGCATTCCTGCCGCTCTCCGTCCATATATCGCAACTGCGGTTCAACATAACTTAATTCAAGGGGACGAACAAGGAAACTTCGCACCTACGCATACCATTACCCGCGCTGAAGTAGCGACGCTGCTCGATCGTTGTCTCACCAGCGACAGCAGCCAATGAGCCGATAAAAAAGACGCCTCCCAAACCTTTTAGGTGTGGGGGCGTTTTTTTTGTTGCCATATGCAGCGCTAAGCGCGTGGGGCAGTAGGACAATCGTTCTGATTGGCGAATAAATCTGCCTCTGAGTGCAGCCCCACATCTTCGAAAGACCTCGATAGAGGTTTATCTCATCGCCGAAGGAGGGCGGGACCCGGCTGGCACCTGAAAAAGCTGAAACAATGCAGGCTTCTTCTGCGAAAAGTGCCGCACCGCGCGCCCACGGCACAACAGCTCTCGGCGCGACACCTCCCCAGTGGAACAGCTCCTGGCGCAACAGCCCTCGGCGCAACATCTCCCCGGTGCAACAGCTCCTGGCGCAACAGCCCTCGGCGCAACATCTCCCCGGTGCAATACCTCCCAGCGCAACACCGAGCACGCAAAACCTGCGCCTGTCAGGCTGCCCAGTAACCCATGCTAAGGGAGGTCGCCCAATCCGCCCGGTTGCGTGAAGAAAACCTGCAAAAGTGCAGTTTTTGCTCGGTTGATGCGCTGGCTACGACAAATTCCTGCAAATGTGCAGGCTTTTCGCCGCGAACATGGGCTCAGGTTCATTTTCATCGAAAATTCCTGCACAATTGCAGGCTTTTCGCCAAAATGAACCACTTTTATGAAAAAAACCTGCGCTTTCGCAGGCTTTCCCTTACCAAACACCTTGTTCCCTCCACTTCAGCACATCCACGGGAGAAACCTACACTTCCGCAGGATTCTCCCTGCCAACCGTCTTGTGCCCTCCACTTCAAGCGTATCCACGGGCGAAACCTACACTTTCGCAGGGTTCTCCCTGCCAACCACCTTGTGCCCTCTCACTTCAAGCGTATCCACGGGCAAAACCTGCACTTTCGCAGGCTTTCCCCGCGTTGTCCGTGCTGGTTCTAGCGGGCGAGTTTCAACGCTCTCGCGCTTTCTCAAGGCCCTCCATCGCTGCTCATGATCAGCGTTTTTTCAAGTCGTTCATGATGCGGCGGCCTGTCGGCGTCTGGGCCAGGCCGCCGCCGGCCGTTTCGCGGTGCTGCTCCGGCATCGCCGATCCTACCTCGAGCATCACCTGGATGACCTCGTCGGACGGGATGACGCTCCGCACACCGGCGAGCGCCATATCCGCTGCCGCGAGGGCGGTGACGGCGCCGAAGCCGTTGCGGACGATGCAGGGGATTTCTACGAGCCCGCCTACGGGATCGCAGATGAGCCCGAGCGAGTTTTTCAGCGCGAGGCCGACGGCGTGAACCGCTTGTGCGGGCGTGCCGCCGCGCAGTTCGGTCAGCGCGCCGGCCGCCATGCCGATGGCGGAGCCGACCTCAGCCTGGCAGCCGCCTTCGGCGCCGGAGACGAAAGAGTTGTTGGCGATCACGTAGCCGATAGCCCCTGCGGCGAATAAGCCGTACACCATATGTTCGTCGCTCCAGCCGAACCTTTGCTGACAGCTGACGAACACGCCGGGAATAATGCCGCACGAGCCGGCCGTCGGCGTCGCGATGATTCTCCCCATGGACGCGTTCACTTCCGAGACGGCCAGAGCGTAGGCCATGGCCAGGCTCGCATCTCCGCCAAGATTGGGCTCGGTTTGGCTCCGATAAGCCATGACGCGCTGGGCGTCCAGCCCGGTCAAGCCGCTGCGCGATGTCGTATCTTCCCGCAGCCCGCGCTGCACCGCGTCTTTCATAACGGCGTAATAGTCCGCCATCTTGGCGAATTCCAGCCGGGAATCCCGTCCCGACTCGGCGGACTGCTCCTCCAGCATGAGCCTGCCAATGCCGGTTGCCTTGGACTGGCTTAACGCGGCTAGCTCGTCTAATGTGCGAAAATTCATTACGTCCAACCTCCTATTGCAAATCTACGATTTGTATCGACTGCAACGCCGGTATATGGTGCAGTTCCTCCATAAGCTCAGCGGTCACCGGACCGTCCAGTTCCAGCACGGTGAGGGCATCTCCGCTGCGGCTTTTGCGGTCGACGGACATGTAGCCGATATTCGTTTCATGCTGGCGCAGCAGCTGGGTGATATCGGCAATGACACCGGTCCAATCGCGGTGCTGCAAAACCAGAGTCGGGTAAATGCCGGTCATTTTGACGCTGAATCCGTTCACTTCGACGATCTCAATGTTGCCTCCCCCGATGGACGTGCCGACTACAGTGAGCTGCTTCTGTTTCGTTGGGTCGGAAAGAATCAGCTTGGCTGTGTTCGGGTGCGGATATAAGCCCTTGCCGATTTCAAAGGCAATGTGCAGCCCGCTCTGTCCGGCGATTTCAAGCGCATTCGAAATGCGGGTATCATCAGGCCGGAAATCGAGCAGCCCTCCGACAATCGCCCGGTCGGTGCCATGGCCCGCATAGGTGGCGGCGAACGAGCCGAAAAAAATAATGTGCGCATCGGCAGGCTGTCCGCCGAAAAGCTGGCGAGCCGCCCGGCCAATCCGGGCGGCTCCTGCCGTGTGGGAGCTTGACGGTCCGACCATAGCAGGACCGATAATGGAAAAAACGTCTTTAAATCGCATGAGCCATCGTCTCCGAGACAAGGATATACAATCCGCAAAGGACAGCTGGATAGCCGCGGCTTGAACGGACATGGACGTTTGGGGCGGGGACACGCCGGCCGGTACGAGACAATCGCAGGACTCGCCGTCCAGCCGTCCGGGCAGCTCCGTTTTGGCCTGAGCCGACAGTTCGGCGTCCGTAAACGCCGTCGGTCGAACCAGCCGTTTTGGACAGTTTATGCGTATAACGCGCAATAAATTCAGGAATCGGCCGCTTCGCGAGCTGAGCAGCAAGCGATTTGCCCGCTTGATCCGCAGCAGATGCCCGGAAATGCCGCATCCGCATCCGTATCGCCGAACAGCCCCTCGCGCGCCATTTTGCTGCAGCGCTTTCTTCGGCCGGACAGCTGTTAATGGGAGGCGTCCTTACTCCACCGGGCAGCCGCGGTCATAGCAGCAGTGACATTTTACGAGAAAAATTTTATAATTTGCATGTGTAAAGTGCTTAAAGCTCAATTCGGGCAAAAATCAATCATCGGAGCCCCTCCTGAACCGGAAAACGGGTAAAGCGGAGGCTGAAGGCAGGAGTAAACTTACATGCGGAACAGATCGGGGAGTCGCCTTTTACGCTGCAGCAGCAGTCTTGGTTTTATTTGTTTGTCACTCGTCCTGTTGTTCGGGGCGCTGGTGCCGGCGCCGGTCAGCGCCAAAGCTCAGGGCGAGCAGCTTATTTGCCTGGATCCCGGGCATCAACTGCACGGAAACAATGATCCGGAGCCCGTCGCTCCGAATTCAAAGGAAATGAAAGCGAAAGTGTCTTCCGGGACAACGGGAGTCGCCACGAAAAAGCCGGAGTATGTGCTGACCTTAGAAGCTTCGCTGCTGCTCAAAAAAGAGCTGGAACTGCTGGGCTACAAGGTGGTCATGACCAGGGAGTCCAACAACGTCGACATTTCGAATGCGGAAAGAGCGCAAATGTGCAACGAAGCTCACGCTGATTTGGCCGTGCGGATTCACGCCGATGGCGACAGCTCTCCAGCGACGCAGGGCATCTCTGTGTTGTATCCGGCATGGAGCGAGGGGACTCAAGCGATTTACGCTCCAAGCAAGGAAGCGGCGGAGATCATTTTAAGGGAAGCGGCAGCAGCTTCGGGAGCCGTATCCAGGGGCGCCGTGCCGCGCTCCGATTTGACCGGATTCAATTGGTCCAAGGTGCCGACGGTTTTGGTCGAGATGGGATTTATGACAAATCCGCAGGAAGACAGGAAGCTGTCGGATCCCGGTTACTTAAATAAACTGACCGGAGGGATCGCGGCGGGCATTAATTCGGCTTTGGCCGCCCGGGTGGAAGAGCCGGAGGTTGAGGGGCAATCCCGGATCTACATGCCGATCCAAACCTGGCTATATGAATTTTCCAAGGGCAAAATGACCCGTACCCGGTCTGCTTTGTCGCCTCAGCCTTTGCAAGTTGCCGCCGTCAGGGGTGGCTGGGGAAAAGTGAATACCTGGCTTGGAGAGCGGTGGGTGTTCCTTGGGCATGCTTTAACCCCGATCCAGCCGGTGAACAAGCAAATTGAACTGCGGGAAAACACGGCAATCTACCGGAGCCCGCTTGATGTGGAGCCTGCAGGCCGGCTATCCTCGCAAAAAGTAAACGCCCGTGAGCAATGGAACGAGTGGTATTTGATCGATACCTGGCTGGGCGAAATGTGGGTCAGGACAGCGGCGGAAGTGTAAGAAGTCATTGGATAGTGGGTTATATTTTCGTTGTCCTTGTGGTATACTGGATTCAAGACATGCGTACAATGCTAAGAGAGCCGTGCTGGTAACACGACTCTCCGCGCAATAGCCGCTTTTAAGGGCGGTAGGCTTTAGATAGGTTAACACGATCAGAAATAGACCGTTACCTTGGGTAGGGCGGTCTATTTCTTATTTCTGAAAGACAGCAGAGCTACGATAAGTAGTCCGAACGTAAGCATGATCATAAGTGCCTCGTATACTGTCACAGGCATCATCCTCCTTTCACAGAGGATTAGCCGACCGCCCTTGCAAGCTTATTCTATTTGCACACCGATTATGGCATATATTGGAACTTTCAGAAATATTTAAGCGAATATTAACGTGTTATTCAGCTGGTTATCAGCCTGGCTTCAGTTCACGATCTTATCATTTTATTAATCCCACGGATAAAAAAATGATGAGGAAGGTGAACGGAATGAAGGTTCGATACCGGCTTTTTTTGGTTTGTTTGTGGTCCGTCATTCTTGTCGTTTTAACATGCACCAGTAGTCTCGAATCTTTGTTCTACAACCATACGGTCCGGTTTGCTTTCGATCCGCATCCGGATTTTTCGCAGCTGTTTCTGTTTGATTTGACCGAAATTCATCCCGCTTGGATTATCGTGAAGACAGGCCATTTTCTCGGCTTCGGCATGATTGACGTTTTGGCTTTTTATTTAATCCGGAAGCAAAAACCGGCTATGCTGGTTGCGATCCTGTTCGCCGTTCTTACCGAAATTCTCCAGCTTTTCTTCAATCGGGACGGCAGATTGTATGATATGATGATCGATTCCGCCGGAGTGCTTCTGTCCTATTTTGTCATTCGCGCCGTGCTTTACTTGAAAAACCGGACTCCGTCCTCCTGGAACAAGCCCGGTGTTTACAGCGGCAAGCAGTACGCCAAAAGCTGAACGACGGACTGCCCGTCCGCCGATTTAGCGGCCCGGCAGGTCGATCCGCCTTTCATCTTCGGCCCCAACTAGGTCCGGCCGGGATGTCCGCTCTAATTTTTCCGCCCGTTGGGGAATGCCCGGGAAGCTTGACGGTCAACAGTCTGTAGACGATGCCGAAAGCGACCCAGGCGAGCCCCATCCACAGGGCGTTTTTGTCGAGGAGCGAGAGCAAATAGCCGATAAACCCGGCTCCGGCCAAAGGCAGCGCGAGGTAAAGGACCGTTTGTTTGAACGAACGCTGCCGGTCTTTGACATAACGCTTGACGATGACGGATATGTTGACAAAAAAGAAGGCGGTCAGCGCGCCGAAATTAACGAATTTCACCGCGGTATCGAGGCTGATGACCAAGGCAAGCAGGGAAATGGCGCTAACGATGAGGACGTTGACGACGGGGGTTTTGAACTTCGGGTGCAACGAGCCGAATACCCGTTTGGGCAGTATGGAATCCCGCCCCATCGCATACAGAAGGCGCGAGACACTGGTCACGGACGATAATCCCTGGGTAAAGATGGCGAGTACAAGCACCGTGATGAAAATGGAGCTAAGCACCGCGCCGCCGACGAGTTTGACGATTTCAAAGCCGGCCGAGTCCGTATTTTGAAAAGTCAGGTTCGGATAGGCGAGCTGGGTCAAAAAAGACGGCGCCAGATAAAGAATGCTGGCCGCAATAATGATGATCATAATGGCTCTTGGAATCGTTTTTTGTGAATCAATGGTTTCTTCGGACATCGTAGTGACGGTGTCAAAACCGAGAAAAGAGAAGCAAATCAGCGCTGCGCCCGCCAAAATAGCCGAAAACGGGATCTCCGTTTGAACAAAGGGCTGCAGCGGATGAATGTCGGCTAAACCGGTAAGATTTTTGAAGAGGAACAAACAGAACACGGCGATGAAGACAATTTGCAGCCATACGAAAATTTTGCTGAGATTGGCCGAAAAGCGGATGCCGATTATCGCAACGGCCGCCAAAACGATATTTAGCGAGACGATCCATACATAAGCGGGCACGGAAGGGAATTGCGCATGAAGATAAATGCCGAACGTCAGGCAGGCGATGATCGGCGAGAACAAATAATCCAGAAGCAGCGCCCAGCCTACCAGAAATCCGAGGTAAGGATGGATGCTTTTGCCGGTATACGTATAGGCGGAACCGGAGGTCGGGTACGTTTTGGACATAATGCCGTAGCTGTGCGCCGTGAAAAAGATGGCGATAAAAGCAAGCGAATACGCCTGGGTCAGCATGCCCTGCGAATTTTCGTAAGCGATCCCGTAGATCGAGAAATAAATCATCGGCGTCATCCAGGCCAAACCCATATAGACGACTTGGCGCAGATTCAAAGTTTGGCGAAGCTTGACTTCGGACTTCATGATAGCGGCACTCTCCCTTGTTGTTAGTCTCATAAGAAAAAGCCCGGGCGATATCCATAAAAGAATATCCTCCCGGGCTTTTGTCCCTCCGTGAACACAGCGGCGCTGTGCGTTTTCTCTCGGACCTGGCCGGAGATGCTTTTCCGCGGAACCCTAGAAAACAAAATATATGTCACAATACATGACTTTAAAATTCGAACTGACTGTTATTTCATAAGAATTATGAGACATCAGAAAATTATGTTAGTTAATATAACACAAATAAAACGGTTTGAGAAGCGTTCGGACAAAATTTACTCATTTTTCGCCAGCCTCATTGACAATCGCTTGATATGGTGTTACTTTAATTAACACAACCGCATAACTTTGTTTACTAGGGTTCCGCTGGCTGCCAAAGATAGGATGTCAGGCTGGTCCGAGAGTAAACCGCTCTTCGCAGGAAGAGTGCCACGGAAGGATAAAAACCTGGGAGATATCATGGAGACGACAAAGTCTCGTGATGTCTCCTTTTTGTTTACACGCATAAGCGAAAAGGAGCTGGTCAGGATGAGGAGCATTTGGAGTACGACCCTTAATGCCGGAGGGAAATGGTCGGGAGTCATCGGTAAAAGGAAGCTGCTGCGCTTTACGGCGCTCGAATCGGGCGCGAACGTTTCGATGATGATGTTCAACGCCAGGGAGCTGACGGAGCGCTACAATATGCCGGATACGCTGAAAGCGCAGCATACGGCGCATTTGACGAAAGGGAACGTGCTGATGAGCGATAACGGGCGGGCGCTGGCCAGCTTTGTCGAGGACAGCCTCGGTTGGCACGATCCGCTGTGCGGATACACAAGTCGGGCGGCGACCGATGTCAAATACGGGGCGACGAACTACCAGGATCTGCGGAACGGTTGGCTTCGCAGCGGCCAGGAAAATTTCGCCGTGGAACTGGTGCGCAATGGTCTCGGCATGCGCGACATGATGCCTGTCGTCAATTTGTTCTCGAAAGTATACTGCGATGATTTGGGCGTGCTGCATTTCAGCGAGAATCATTGCCAGGCGGGTGCGACTGTGACACTGCGTACGGAAATGGACATTTTGCTTGTGCTGTCCAATACGCCGAACCCGCTTGATCCGCGAACCTCGTATCCGTCGGTTCCCGTAAAGTTTGAAGTTCAGGCCGCAGAGCCCGTGGATGTGCAGGATTACTGTGTGAATTACCGGCCGGAAAATCGCCGGGCTTTTGAAAATACTTGGGAATACCACGAGTTATCCGGTTTTTAATGAACATTATTTTCGAGGAGGAGTCCCAATGACGGTTTTTAATCGAGTGGAAAGTCCCCGCAAGGCCGAAGATGCCATATATGACGCGGTGGTGTTGGCCGGAGACGGATGGATGCATGATCTCGAGCCGGGACAAGTGCTGCGCATCGTCGATCTGGAAGGCAATCAGGCGGCGGATACGCTGTTTTATGACGCTGATCATCCGGAAGATCATTATAGTGCAGTGGCGACCATCGCCGATCAAGGCAACATGTATTTGACCGCAGGTTCGGTGCTTCGGGCCGAGTCCGGCAAAAAACTGGTGACGATTGTCGCCGATACGTGCGGACGCCATGATACGGTGGGCGGTTCCTGCTCCGCTCAAAGCAATACCGTGCGGTATTCCCACGACAAACTATCGATGCACAACTGCCGGGACACGTTCATGCTGCAGCTTGGGAAGCGGGAAGGTGCTTATACGAAGCGGGACCTGGCTCCGAACGTGAACTTTTTCATGAACGTTCCGGTAACGCCGGACGGGGGGTTAAAGTTCGACGACGGCGTATCGTCGCCCGGCGCATATGTGGAGATGCAATCGCACGGACGCACGACGGTGCTCATCAGCAACTGCCCGCAGCTCAACAATCCTTGCAACGCCTACAACCCGACGCCGATTCGGCTGCTCATATGGGAGGGGTGACGAATATGTTCAACAAAGTGCTGATCGCCAACAGGGGAGCCATTGCAGTGCGGATTGAACGCACTTTGCGCAGGCTGGGCATCGCTTCGGTTGCCGTGTATACGAGCGCCGACCAGGACAGCCTTCACGTCGATCATGCGGATGAAGCAGTGCTGATCGGCGAAGGTCCGGCGAAGGAAAGTTACTTGAACGCCGAGCTCATTCTCAGAACGGCGCTGGAAACAGGCGCCCAGGCGATACATCCCGGTTACGGCTTCCTCAGCGAAAACGCGGATTTCGCGAGGGCGTGCCGCGAGCGCGGCCTCGTGTTCATCGGTCCGACGCCGGAACAGATGGAAATGTTCGGCCTCAAGCACTCCGCCAGGGAGATCGCCGAACGGGCGGGGGTTCCGATGCTGCCGGGAACGCCGCTCATCACCGGGCTCGAAGAAGCGCTGCGGGAGGCCGGGCGAATCGGCTACCCGGTTATTTTGAAAAGCACCGCCGGCGGCGGCGGGATCGGTATGCGCGTCTGCGCCGACGAGGCGGAGCTCCGTGCCGCTTACGACGGCGTGCGCCACCTTGCCGAGACGAATTTCCGAAACGGCGGCATGTTCCTGGAGAAATACATCGCCAGAGCTCGGCATGTCGAGGTGCAAATATTCGGCAACGGCTTCGGCGAAGTTGTCGCCCTTGGCGAGCGGGATTGCTCGATTCAACGCCGCAACCAGAAGGTGATCGAAGAAAGCCCGGCGCCGAACCTGTCCGGGGAAGTGCGCGAAGCGATGTTCGCCGCCGCACGGCGGCTGGCTGCGGAAGTCGGCTATCGCAGCGCGGGCACTGTGGAGTTTTTGTACGATCCCGAAACGTGCGAATTTTATTTCCTGGAAGTTAATACCAGGCTTCAGGTGGAGCACGGCGTCACGGAAGAAGTGCTCGGGATCGACCTGGTCGAGTGGATGGTCCGCGAAGCGGAGGGCGGGCTGCAGGATTTGCAGTCGCTGCTGCGGGAGCCGGTCGGCCACAGTATACAGGCCCGGATATATGCCGAGGACTGCCTGCAGCAGTTCCGTCCGAGCGCGGGGCAGTTGGACCGGGCGGTTATGTCGGACAGCGCGCGGAATGAGACCTGGGTGCGGGACGGCATTACCGTGACGACGCTGTACGACCCGATGCTGGCGAAAATTATCGTCCGCGGCGCCGACCGCGCTGATGCGATCCGCAAGCTGATCCGCGCGCTGGAAGAGACGCGGATGTACGGCATCACGACGAACCTGCAGTATTTGCAAGCGCTGCTGCAGGAGCGGGAAGTTGCGGAGGGCCATGTGCATACCCGGCTGCTGAACGGTTTTGAGCCGTCGGAGCATGCCCTTGAAGTGCTGGACGGCGGCATTCAATCTACGGTGCAGGACTACCCGGGACGCATCCGCCATTGGGACGTGGGCGTGCCGCCCTGCGGACCGATGGACCCGCTCTCCTTCCGCATCGGCAACAGGCTGCTCGGCAACGGGGACGACGCGCCCGGCGTGGAACTAACGCTGCGCGGCGGCGCCTACAAGTTCCGCGGCGATATGCGGTTCTGCCTCACCGGGGCCGACATGCAGGCCGAGCTTGACGGGGCCGCGGTTCCGATGTATCGTCCTGTTTTTGCTGGCAGGGGGCAGGTGCTGAGCTTTGGCGAGGCCAAGGAAGGGATGCGGACTTACCTGCTCGTCGCAGGCGGGTTCGATATGCCGCACATTCTCGGCAGCTCCGCCACATTTACGCTAGGGGGCTTCGGCGGTCACGGCGGCCGCGCTCTGCGTCCCGGTGACGTGCTCGGGGTAAGCAAAAGCGGAAAGGGAGCGGACGGTGATACAGCTAGCGATACAGCCGCCGTCACTCAGCCGGATTTTGCTTATCGACCTGCAATGGCACGGGAATGGACGATCGGCGTCATTCCGGGCCCGCACTGCACCGGAGAGTTCCTTAAGCCCGAGTATTTGCGGCAGCTGACCGAAATTAGCTATGAAGTGCATTTTAACAGTTCGAGAACGGGTGTCCGATTGATCGGCCCTGCTCCGCTCTGGACGCGGGAGGATGGCGGGGAAGCGGGGCTGCATCCGTCCAACATTCACGATAACGCCTATGCGATCGGCACGCTTGACCTGACGGGCGACATGCCGATCCTGCTCGGGCCGGACGGTCCGAGTCTGGGCGGATTCGTATGTCCGGTGACGACGGCGACGGCGGAACTGTGGAAAATCGGCCAGTTGCACCCGGGCGACAGCGTGCGCTTCCGCCTGCTGACGCTGGAGCAGGCGGAAGCGCTGCGGCAGCGGCAGGAAGAGCAACTGCAAGTCGTCGGCAGCGGGCAGGCCCCGCGTTATGGAAGCGATGCGCTGCCGCTGGCAGATGAAGCGCTGACTGCGGAGTACCCGAAGCTCGTGGAGCTTGCGGCAGGCCGCAGGTTCCCGCTGACGATCCGCTGCTGCGGCGATCAAAACCTGCTCGTCGAATACGGCGCAATGGAACTGGATTTGCTGCTGCGTTTTCAGGTGCAGGCGCTTATGCAAGCCATTGCCGATAGCGATGCGATTCCCGTCTTGGATTTAACGCCGGGCATCCGTTCGCTGCAGGTTCATATCGATCCGTCGCAAATGACGGTCAAAGAGGCTTGCCGGCGGATCGTGGAGATCGACGCCGCGCTTCCCCCGCTGGAATCGTTCCGGGTTCCTTCCCGGATCGTGCGCTTGCCGCTATCGTGGGACGACCCCGCAACGCAGCTCGCGATTCAGCGCTATCAGCAGGGCGTGCGGCCTGACGCACCGTGGTGTCCGAGCAATCTGGAATTTATCCGCCGCATCAACGGCCTGGACAGCATCGAAGACGTACGCGAGATCGTGTACAGCGCCAACTATCTCGTTCTCGGTCTGGGCGACGTGTATCTGGGGGCGCCGGTGGCGACACCGACCGACCCGCGCCACCGGCTCGTGACGACGAAATATAATCCCGCGCGCACATGGACGCCGGAAAATGCCGTCGGCATCGGCGGCGCATACATGTGCGTCTACGGGATGGAAGGGCCGGGGGGCTACCAATTCGTCGGCCGCACGATTCAAATGTGGAACAGGCTGCGGCCGACGGCGAGCTTCAAGCCCGGCAAGCCTTGGCTGCTGCGCTTTTTCGATCAGATCCAGTTTTATCCCGTGGAGGCGGATGAGCTGCTGCGGCTGCGGGAAGATTTTTTGCGCGGCCGGTATGAAGCGGACATTACGGAGACGACATTCGATCTCGGCGAGTACCTGCAGTTCCTTGGCTCGATTGAAGAGAGTGCCGGGGCGTTCCGCCGACGGCAGCAGGCTTCCTTCCAGGCCGAGCGCGAAAACTGGAAAGCTCAAGGGCTGGCCGAGTACGTCGCGGAGCAGGAGACGGCAAAACCGCCCGCGGAAGACGAGCTTCCCGAAGGAACGGTCGGCGTGCGCGGCATTATGCCCGGAAGCGTCTGGAAAGTGCTCGTCGCTCCGGGCGAGCGGGTGAAGAAAGGCGACAAGCTGGCCATTTTGGAAAGCATGAAAATGGAGTTCCCGCAGCACGCCCCTTGCGACGGTTGCGTATCGACGGTTTTTGTGAATCCGGGAGATCAGGTTCACGCCGGACAGCTGCTTGTCGGCATTGCCCAATAATAAGGAAGAGGTGCCACGCTTATGAAAAAGGTTGAACTTCCGCGCGAGTTGAGCATTTCGGCGCTGCGGAGCATGTATGAAAGCGGGACGGTTACTCCTGCGGAAGTCGTCGGGGAAATAATCCGGCGCGCCGATGAAGACGCCGATATGAATATATGGATCACTCCGCCGTCGATGGAGCGGGTCCGGCCGTACCTGGACCGGTTGGCATTCCTCGATCCGGCGGATGCGCCGCTCTGGGGCATCCCCTTCGCGATCAAGGACAACATCGACCTGGCCGGAGTGCCGACGACGGCGGGCTGCGCGGAGTACGCCTACACGCCGGAAGAACACGCCGCCGTGGTGGAACGGCTCATCGCCGCCGGGGCGATCCCCGTCGGCAAAACAAATCTCGACCAGTTCGCCACAGGCCTGGTCGGCACGCGCAGCCCTTACGGCGAAACGCACAACGCGCTTCGCCCCGAATGGATCAGCGGCGGCTCCAGCGCCGGTTCCGCCGTATCCGTGGCGCGCGGGCAAGCGGCGTTTGCCCTCGGTACCGACACCGCGGGCTCGGGCCGTGTGCCCGCGGCTTTGAACGGCCTGGTCGGCTACAAGCCAAGTCTTGGCGCGTGGCCGACCAAAGGCGTAGTGCCGGCGTGCGCGAGTCTCGACTGCGTCACGGTGTTCGGCCGCAGCCTCGCGGATGCGCTGGCTGTGGATGCTGCGGCGCGGGGCGCCCACGACGCGGACCCGTGGTCGCGCAGTCTGCCGCAGCCTGTGGCCCGCCGGCCTGCCAAGGTGTGCCTGCCGGCGGGGCCGCTCGCGTTCTACGGGCCGTACGCGGGCGAGTACGGCAGCGCCTGGGACGCGGCGGTCCGGCGGCTGGAAGGGCTGGACATCCACATCGAGTATGTGGATGCGGAGCTGTTCGCGCAGGCGGCGGCGATCCTCTACGAAGGCCCCTGGGTGGCCGAGCGATGGGCTGCCTTGGGCAGCTTCATCGAGGCCAACCCGGGCACGGCCTTCCCGGTGACGGAGCGCATCCTGCGCTCGGGAGCCGCCGCGGAGTACGACGCGGCCTCCGTGTTCAAAGCGCTGCACCGGCTCCAGCGGTTCAAGCTGGAAGCGAGGAAGCTGCTGCAGGACGCGGTGCTGGTCATGCCGACCTGCGGCGGGACGTGGACCCGCGAGCAGGTGCGCCAGGACCCGGTCGGAACGAACCGGGATATGGGTCGCTACACGAATCATTGCAATCTGCTCGATTTGTGCGCGGTTGCGCTCCCTGCGGGGGAAGCGGCGGAGCGGACGCCGTTCGGCGTCAGTTTGTTCGCCCTCGCGGAGAACGAAGGGCTGCTCAGCGGCGCGGCGGAATGGTTTGGCGCGCAGCCGGCTGCGATGCCGGATACCTCCGCTTTTGCGCCTGCAGTTGCATCTGCATCCGCACCTGGACTTGCACCTGCATCTGCGCCTGCGGCGGAAACGACGGTCCGCATTGCAGTCTGCGGCCTGCACATGCGCGGCTATCCGTTGGAGCGGCAGATGCTGAGCTGCGGCGCGACATTTCTCAACGAGGCCCTGACCGCGGCGAAGTATCAACTGGTGAAGCTGCCGACGGTTCCGGCCAAGCCCGGTCTCATTAAGCGGCCGGAGGGCGGGGCGTCCATCCGGCTGGAGCTGTGGGCGATGCCGCTTGGGGCGTTCGGCGCTTTTGTCGCTTCGATCCCGGCACCGCTGGGCATCGGCCGGGTGGAGCTGCTCGACGGCACCGAGGTGCCGGGGTTCGTATGCGAAGCTTACGCGGCTGCGGACGCGGAAGACATTACCGCCTCAGGCGGCTGGCGCAATGCAACCGCATAATACACCAGGAGCAGGAAAGCCCAAGCGGCTTCCTGCTTCTTGGTGTTCTTGATCGCGCTCCCTGTTCCTCGGCGTGTTTGAACTTGCTCCATGCCCCATGACGTGCATCAACGCGCCTTCCCGAACGTTTTCCCGCCGCGCCTCTCCCCGTTCCCTTTTCCCGGCTTGATCGACCGTCGTCATGCGGCGCAACACCGCGCGCTGGGAGCTGTACGCGCCGCGGCGTTCTATAATTCGACTGTTATTTTATCTGTCAGATCGTCATTGCTAATTGACACAGAGTCTAATCCGATCATCACTTTGACGGCGATTGTATATTTGCCGGGCGGAACCGGATGGTTTTGATTGTCGTTCAGATTCCATTCCTCGTTGAACGTAAGCTTCTCCGCATCCTTGAAACCCCTCACGATCAAAGCTTGGGTAAATGCTTTATTGATCGACCATTTGTAAACTTCTTCATTTTGATCGTTATAGACCCCAATATCATACTTTTGTCCCGAACCGTATGAAATTTGCAGGTCTTTCCCTGAAACGTTCTGCAAAGAAAAGTCCAGTTTTATTTTCCCGTTCTCTTGTTTCAATTCCAGCGAAGTTTTAAAAAGTCCGGATACGGGCTGGGGCTTCATTGTTTTCATTTCCGGAACGCCTTTCTCTAATTTTGGTCCGTTAACCGTTCCGCTTTCGATGGACGCAGCAGGTTCCCGGCGGTTGTCCAATGCTTGATTTTCTTTGATTACGATGACTGAACATCCGGCCAATAATGGAATTAGCATGATTCCCCACAAAATTTGCGTTTTTTTCATAGCGCTTCACCTCAATACGGTTAGACGGTACGATATTGGAAAATATTCCACCCGCAACTCGCCGAAAAAGCTTCCCGCAATTCTATCCCCTAAAATGACTTATTCACAATTTATACACATTATCAACATATCCCAAAAGCCTCTTGTGTATAAGTTCGGATAATCCTATGCACATATCCACAACTTCTCTTGTCCACAGCTATCAGTTTTGTGGATATTTATTTTGCAGAGCCGGATTTTTACCAATTAAAATGTCTGTTAAAAATTGTATTATCATATATGAAACTGTAAAATGAAAGCAGGGCTGTCCCGCTGATTTTGCCCATTTTTTCCATAAAGCTGGTCTTAGGTCGGGGATTCCTTCGGACCTTTGTCTAAGACAATACACAACCAAAGTGCGTTTTGGCGATCGTGATTCTCCTTTATGATGAAAACAAATAACAACGGGAAACGCATCCGGGCGCCGGGTGCAAGGAGTTGTTTTCGAGGAGGAGATGCTGGTGAAGGAATCGTTGGGATTGTATTTGCGAACATTAAGCTGGCTGCTTTCCATTCCTTTGGTGGGAATGATATATGTTTATCTGAATCATGCCGGCGGACCGGCGCACAGTCTGGTTACCGACATGGACCGTCAGATCCCTTTTCTCAAAATATTTATTGTGCCTTATTTAAGCTGGTACGCGTTCCTTTTCGTCACGTTTGTTTACCTTGCTGTCAAGCATAAGGAGCTTTATTTCCAAACGTTGGTGAAGTTTTTGCTTGGTTTGTTGATTTGTTACGGCGTGTATGCCGTGTATCAGACTTATGTGCCGCGCCCGGCGCTGACGGGGGATGGCTTTCTGGACAGGTTGGTGGGCTTTGTTTACAGTACGGATGAACCGCTGAATTGTTTTCCCAGCACGCATGTGCTTACGGCTTATCTGATGATGAAAGCGTTTGTCGGTTCGGCGGTGATTCCGAAGCTTTACAAGGTTATTGTCACGGTGATTTCTGTTGTAATCATCATTTCGACTCAATTTGTGAAGCAGCATGTTTTGCTGGATATCGTTGGCGCCGTTTTGGTTGCGGAAGGTGTCATTTATGTGGTGAATCGTTGGTGCAAAGGTTGGCTCGGCAAATTTTTTGCCGGCAAATCTCCTGCTTTTCCTGTAGAAACGGCGGGATTAATGGGCACAATGGGAACAGAGAAGCTGGCAGCGGCTGCAAGAACCATACATTCTGTGGGTACAGCGGGTACTGCAAAAGCATTTGAAGGGGGTCCTAGGAAACGATGAAAACGCAGAGAGAGAAAATTTTGATTCTTACCGGCGCCCTGGGTGACGGACACAATAAAGCGGCTCAGGCGATTGTAGAGGCGGTTCGTCATTACCGCCCTGACGTAGAAGTGGAAGTGGTGGATTTTCTGGAATGGACGCATCCTTATTTGCACTCGGTCGGGAAGTACTGCTACATGCAATGGGTGAAAAGCCTTCCTTCGCTGTATGGCTATCTGTACCGCAAAACGAGAGATGACAATACGTTTTCCAACATGTTCAAACGGATGAAATCGTTCAGCACCGACCGCATGCTGGAGCTTCTTCGCGAAGTCAGGCCGACTGAGGTGGTCAGCACGTTTCCCGGCGCTGCCGCGGCGATGTCTTATTTGAAAGCGAACGGACTGACGGAGGTTCCTACGGTTACGGTCATCACGGATTATACGGCGCACAGCTACTGGATTCACCCTTGTACGGACCGCTATCTGGTAGGCGCCGGGCATGTGAAGCAAGCGCTTCTGCGCTACCGCATACCGGAGCAGCGAATTATTGTGACGGGAATTCCGATCCGGCTGCCTTTTATGCAGCAGTACGACCGGACCTCGCTGAGGGATCAGCACGGGTTGGACCGCGAGCTGCCTACGGTGCTGGTGATGGGCGGGGGGCACGGTTTGATCGGCAAGCAATTTTTGTCGGTGCTGCAATCGGAAGACCTCGTTTCCACGGTTCAATTTATTTTCGTATGCGGGCGCAATGAAAAGCTGAAGCAGCTGCTTGAAGCCGAGCTCGGGGGTGACAAAACCCGCCATCGGGTGCTGATCACAGGTTTTGTGGATCACGTGCACGAGCTTATGGCTTTATCCGATCTGATCGTTACGAAGCCGGGAGGCCTGACGGTATCGGAGGCGCTGGCGCTTGAGCTGCCGATGATGCTGTACAAACCGATTCCCGGGCAGGAGCAGGACAATGCGGCCTATCTTGTCGGCCTTGGCGCAGCGCTCGAAGCTAAAAATGCGGCGGATTTGAAAAGACAACTGCTGCAAGTAATCGACAACAGGGCGCTGCTTGCTTCCTTAAAGAAGAAGGTGAAGTCTTCTCATTCGAAGCATGGCGCGTTTCACACGCTGAATGCAATTTTGGAAACGCGGCACCATTACGTGCCGACACACGAGAGCCGGTCGGTTACATATGCTAATGCATGATCGCTTCGGCACGCGTACGGAATGAGCACAGACGGTTCGGTCGTTCTGCTTCACGACTGCGGCGAGACTTTCGGGGCGAATCCCGATGCGCCGGCCTATATGCTGCAAGCTTTGCAGAAGGTGCTGGAAGAGCTGTGGGCCCGGAATTACAAGTACGTACGCATCGACGAAATGAACCGTTCGGCGGCGGACATTCGCGTGGAGAAACAAATTTCCGTTTCATAAAAAGGCAGTGATAGCGATTCGACCCGGATGCGGCAGCGGGGAGGATCGTTTTTTATTTGTAAAATGGGTACTGCTCTGTTATACTAAATTTAAGTAAAAATATTAACTAAAACTAGGTTGTGATGAGATGGCTACAATAAGGGATATTGCCGAGCGTGCCAAAGTATCGTCGGCAACCGTTTCCCGCGTTCTGAACAACGATCCTTCTTTATCGGTCAGCGAAGAGACGCGGGAGCGGATTTTTCAAATCGCTGAGGATATCCACTATAAGCCGTCGCGCGTAAAACGGCTGAAAAAAGAAAACGATTTAGCGAGCAAGGAAATCGGCCTTCTTCTTTGGATATCGCCGGACGAAGAGAAGGAAGATCCGTACTTTTCCTCCGTCCGCCGCGGCATCGAAAAGCGTTGCGAGGAGCTTGGCGTCGCGATCGGCAAAGTGATCCGGGGCAACAATGCGGATCATCTCGCTTTGCAGGATCTGGACGGGCTGATCATTGTCGGATCCGTTGACGTGGAGGATATCGAGCGGATTTTTAGTAATAGGAAGGAAATTATTTTAGTAAATCATTCGCTCGACATTCGCAAGTACGATTCGGTCAAGCTTGATTTTCAGCAAGCCGTGGAAAACGTCCTGGATCACTTTTTTCAACTGGGCCACACATCCATCGGCTTTATCGGCGGGCACGAATATTTGTATAAGCTGGCTCCGAATAAAAAAGGCAGCCCCGTTGCCGATGCCAGGAGACATCATTTTGAACGGATCATGGAAGCGAAACAGCTGTTCAGGCCCGAGTTCGTGCAGATCGGCGACTGGTCGACGGCATCCGGATATGAAGCGATGCAGCACATTTTGCGGCAGCCGGATCGTCCGACAGCCTGCTTTATTGCCAACGATCCGATGGCGATCGGCGCGCTGAGAGCGCTGCACGAGCACGGAGTGAAAGTGCCCGGGGAGATGGCGATTGTCGGTTTTGACGATATCGAAGTATCCGCGTACGTAAATCCGCCGCTTACTACCGTCAAGGTGTATCCGGAACAAATAGGCAAAACTGCCGTACAACTGCTTCTTGAATGGCTTGAGGGAAGGGAAGTGCCTATGCACGTTGTGATCGGCACAGGGCTTGTCGTGCGCGAAAGCTGCGGGGGCTAGGAGTTTGTCCGCACAATAGCAACACCTTCGGGCAGGCTCCAAGCCGGCGGAGATCAATTGAGGGAGGTGATGACGCATTCATTGATGAGCGTTCGGGAATGGTAAGCCGAGGGAGCAATCGGGCAAGGGAACACCAAAAAAAGAACCCAAGCCGCAAGGCTATGGGTCAAAGAAAAAAACAACTATGCAAGTAATTGTAAAACAAAAAGAGAAGAGTTTCAAACGAAATCGACAAACTTGGAAACTTGAGACCTGGAGGATTCGACAGATGAAAAAAATGCTATCCATACTTATAACTTCCGTCGCTGCCGTATCTCTGATCAGCGGTTGCGGCAATGGCAGCGGCGCGTCGAACGGCACTGCCGCAAATGAAAACGCTTCAACGAAAACGGCGAAGGTAGAGCTGCAGTTTCTGCAATATAAACCGGAAGCGCGCGACACGTTCGACGCGCTGATCAAGAAGTTCGAAGAGCAAAATCCGGGCATTCATGTCGTCCAGGACAACCCGCCGGACGCTTCGACAGTGCTCAAAACGAAGGTCGCGGCAGGCGAAGTGCCCGACGTTATCGCCAACGGCGGCGACAACGTATACGCCACTCTCGCGCAATCCGGCGTTCTGGCCGATTTCACGAACTCGCCGGAGCTGGCTAACATCCAGCCGGCTTACGTGAAGATGCTCAGCGATATCGCGGGAACGGATAAAACGTATGCGATCCCTTACGGCGTTAACGCTAACGGCATCATTTACAACAAAAAATTGTTTAAAGACAACAATTTGTCGGTTCCGGCGACCTGGGACGAATTTGTGGCGCTGAACAAAAAAATTCAGGACATGGGCAAGCTGCCGTTCTACTTCACGTTCAAGGATGCGTGGACGACGCTTCCGGCTTTCAACGCTTTTGGCGCGAGCACGCAGGAGGACCAATTTTTCAAAAAGCGCAAAGACAATCAGGCTACTTTCGCTGCCGGATATAAAGAAGCGGCGGACAAGTATTTGCAGTTTGTCTCGTTCGGACAAAAGGATACGTTCGGCGTAGGCTATAATGACGGCAACGTAGCTTTTGCGGGCGGACAGTCGTTCATGTACGCGCAGGGCGTCTGGGCGATCGCCGAGATCAAAAAAGCGAACCCGAATATCGAGGTCGGCGTATTCCCTTACCCGGTTACGAACGACCCGGCCAAAAACAAACTCGTATCCGGCGTCGACCAGCTGTTGACGATGTCCGCTACGACCAAGCATGCCGCGGAAGCGAAGAAATTCATCGACTTCCTGCTTGATGCGGACAATGCGAAAGTGTATGTGAAAGGCGTGAATACGTTCTCGGCGATCAAAGGAATTTCCCAGGACGACGCTTCGGTCGCGGATCTGAAAACCGTGTTCGATAAAGGTCTTGTCGCGGACTTCCCGGACCACTACGTGCCAAGCAGCATGAAGCTCGACCAGCTTCTTCAGGAATTCGTATCCAAAAAAGATTCAGGCGCTCTGCTGAAATCGATGGACGACGAGTGGAACAAGGCGCAGGCCAGATAATTTAAAATGACCGAACATGCGGGGATGAAACAGAAGGCGGATCGCTTTCGAACGTTTCATTCCCTCATTTCGTAAAGGAGTTCCGAGATGCGTAAGAACATGAGCGCGTTTTACATGATGGTTATTCCTGCCGTGATTCTGTTTTTTGCGTTTCATACGTTTCCGGTTATTATGGGCATTTTCTACAGCTTTACCAACTGGAACGGATTAGCCAAAACGTATCATTTTGTAGGGTTAAAAAACTACTTGAATGTGTTTCAGGACAAAAATGTGTACCAGGCGTACTGGTTTACGATTAAATTCGCCGTGCTCACCACGATTGTCGTCAATATCGTCAGTTTGCTTGTCGCGATAGGCCTTAATTCGAGAATCAAGCTGAAAAATACGTTCCGTGCCATTTATTTTCTCCCGAACATTCTCAGCATGCTGATTGTCGGATTTATTTTCAACTATTTGTTCTCCCACCTGTTGCCCGATTTGTTCGCGAATCTTCATATGGATAGTTTGGCCTTTAATATTTTGGGCAGAAAAGAATGGGCCTGGCTTGGAGTCGTCATCGTGACCGTCTGGCAAGCGACAGCCTTTAACATCATTTTATATTTGTCCGGCCTGCAGACGATACCCGCCGATTTGTACGAGGCTTCGAGCCTTGACGGCGCGGGCAAATGGAAAGAATTCTGGCACATCACCTTCCCGATGATTGCGCCGTTTTTCACGATCAACATGGTGCTGGCGATGAAAAATTTTCTCATGGCATTCGACCAGATTGTCGCGCTTACCGGGGGAGGACCGGCTAAAGCGACGATGTCTATCTCTTATCTGATTTTTACGGACGGGTTTCAGGGAGGCTCTTTCGCTTATCAATCCGCCAACTCCGTCATTTATTTCATCATCATTGTGTTTGTATCCGTTATGCAGCTTAAATTTTTGCAGCGAAGGGAGACGAGCTTGTAATTAAATTCGATCGTACGAACTGGATCACGACTCTCTTCATCGCCGCAGGTTCGCTTATCGTGCTGTTTCCGCTTTATATGGCCGTGATGATCGCCGTGAAAAGCCCGCAGCAAATCGCCGCGTCCGTGCTGGCCTGGCCGTCCGAATGGCACTGGAGCAACTTCTCGGAAGCGATCCGCATGACGAATTTTTTCCACGCTTTTCAAAACAGCCTGGTCGTGACCGTATGCGCAGTCGTATTCACGCTGCTGACGAATTCCATGGTCGCTTACGCGGTGGCGAGAAATATGGATAAAAAGTTTTTCAAAGGCTTGTACTATTATTTTGTGAGCGCCTTGTTCGTTCCATTTCCGATCATTATGCTGCCGATTGTCAAAGAAACCGCAAAGCTGGGGATGAACAATCACGCGGGGCTGATCATACTTTACGTCGTTTACGGCATAGCTTTTAATATGTTCGTCTACGTCGGTTATTTGAAAAGCATTCCCGGGGAACTGGAAGAGGCGGCTACGATGGATGGCGCGACGGTATGGGGCACGTTCTGGAAAATTATTTTCCCGCTGCTTTCGCCCATTAACGCGACCGTCGGCATTCTGACCTGCATCTGGGCCTGGAACGACTTTTTGCTGCCGCTCATAATTTTGAGCAAGCCGACGATGGCTACGCTGCCGCTGGCGCAATACGTGTTCCAGTCGAAATTCGGAGTCAACTACAATTACGCTTTTGCGTCGTATCTGATGGCGCTGCTGCCGCTTGTCCTGATTTATTTGTTCGCCCAGCGCTGGGTCATCAGCGGCGTGCTGCGGGGCGCAGTGAAATAACCAAAGTTGAGAGGAAGACCATCATGGCCATTTTTTATAGCGAAACAGAAGGCTTGTTTCATTTGCAGTCCCAGGATATGAGCTACATCATTCAACTGGTGCAAGGGTACCCGGCTCATGCCTACTGGGGCAAAAGGCTGCGGCACGACGGGAACTTGTCGAGCATCCTGACGTTCACGGAGCGTTCTTCGTTTTGCCCGAATCCGGTTGCGGAGGACAGGCGCATTTCGCTGGACACGCTGCCGCAGGAGTATCCGCAGTACGGCACGAGCGATTTTCGCGAACCGGCCTACCAGGTGCAGCTGGAAGACGGCACCCGGATTACGGAGCTGACGTACCGGGGGCACAGGATTTTTGACGGGAAGCCCGCTTTGGAGGGACTGCCCGCTGTGTATGCGGAGTCCGGCGGCGAAGCGCAGACGCTGGAGCTGGAACTGGTGGACGCGTATGCGAACATCACGGTATACGTGGCGTATACCGTGTTCGCGGATTTCGCGGCCATTGCCCGTTCGGTGCGTTTCGTGAACAACGGAAACGCACCTGTCCGGTTGTGGCGCGTGCTCAGCGCCAGCGTGGATTTTCACGACGCCGATTACGAGGCGCTGTATTTATCCGGCGCATGGGTGCGCGAGCGCCATGTGCAAAGGCGGCCGCTCGCGCCCGGCGCCACGCGGATCGAAAGCCGTAGAGGCTCGAGCAGCCATCAGCACAATCCGTTCATGGCGCTGCTGCGGCCGCATGCGGACGAGGATCATGGGGATGTATACGGGTTTAGTCTCGTATACAGCGGCAATTTTATGGCGGAAGCGGAAGTCGATCAGTTCCATACGACGCGGGTTTCCATCGGCATCAATCCGTTTGATTTCGGTTGGCTGCTTGAACCGGGCGCGAGCTTCCAGACCCCGGAAGCGGTCATGGTATATTCCGCGGAAGGGCTGGGGGGCATGTCCAGGACGTATCACCGTCTCTACCGCACACGATTGTCCCGGGGAGTTCACCGCGATAAGGAGCGGCCGATTCTCGTCAACAACTGGGAAGCGACGTATTTTAACTTTAACGCCGACAAAATCGAACAGATCGCCGCGGCCGCAGCCGAGCTCGGCATCGAATTGTTCGTGCTCGACGACGGCTGGTTCGGCAAAAGGGACGACGATACGAACTCGCTGGGCGATTGGGTCGTCGATAAGAACAAGCTGCCCGGCGGGCTGGAGGATTTGGCGCAGCGGGTGGGTAAGCTCGGGCTGCAGTTCGGCCTTTGGGTCGAGCCGGAGATGGTTTCGCCTGACAGCGAGCTGTACCGCAGCCATCCGGACTGGTGCCTGCATGCGCCGGGGCGCAGGCGCACGGAAGCGAGAAGCCAGCTGATTCTCGATTATTCGCGGGCTGATGTCAGGGACTACATCGTGGAGTCGCTTGGCGCGATCTTTGCTTCCGTGCCGGTTGCGTATGTCAAATGGGACATGAACCGCAACATGACCGAGATCGGCTCCGCTGCAAGCCCGGCGGAACGCCAGACGGAAACCGCGCACCGCTATATGCTCGGTTTGTACGAGGTGATGGAACGGCTGACTTCGGCGTTCCCTCATATTTTGTTCGAAAGCTGCTCCGGCGGCGGCGGCCGCTTCGATCCCGGCATGCTGTACTATATGCCGCAGACGTGGACCAGCGACGACACCGACGCGATGGAGCGGTTGAAAATCCAATACGGCACGAGCATCGTGTATCCGGTCAGTTCTATGGGCGCGCACGTGTCCGCCGTGCCGAACCATCAGGTCGGGCGCGTGACGCCGCTCGCGACCCGCGGGCATGTGGCGATGTCCGGCAACTTCGGCTACGAGCTGGACTTGACGCAGATGTCCGCGGAGGAGAAGCGGACCGTCAAGGAGCAGGTCGCCATGTACAAGGACATCCGCGCTCTCGTGCAGACGGGCGACATGTACCGTCTGCAAAGCCCGTTCCAGGGCAACGTAACGGCCTGGATGTTCGTTTCCGCCGACCGGAAGGAGGCGCTGGTGTTCCGCTTTCAGGTGCTGGCGGAGCCGAATGCGCCGCTGCGCCGCCTCGTCCTGAAAGGGCTGGACCCGCAGGCCGATTACGCGGTGGAGGGCATGGACGGCCGATTCGGCGGAGACCGGCTGATGCAAATCGGCCTGCCGATCCCGGCGCCGCATGAGGACTACTCCAGCCTGTGGTACAGGCTGAAGGCCTAGCGCGGCTTTAAATAACCGGGCCCCCCGGATACTTCCGGGGGGCCGGTTATTTTTTCGAGCGCTCGCGGCCGGCGGCCGGCCGTGGGCGAACGCGTTCCGCTGCCGCGCCCGCGCTTGCCGCCCGCCGGCCCCGCCGCCACCGTGCGCCCTACCGTGCTCGCCCCCACCGCGCCCCAGCCCTACTGTGCTCATCCCCGCCGCGCCCAAAGGCGCTTCGAGCAGAGCACCGTCCGGCAGACAGCTCCGCAGCGGTATAAGCACCGCTCGTGCCCCCACCGATGAGCGATGCTCTCCAGCGGCAATTGATCCTCCTGAAAAGCTCACCGGCGGAGAAAACCTGCAAAAGTACATCTTTTTGCACCTTATTGCGCTTGCCTCGAACAATTCCTGCAAATGTGCAGTTTTTTTCGCTAAATTCGGGTTTCTGAGCGATCGGAGGCAAAAATTCCTGCACTATCGCAGGTTTTTACTCCAAACGAGCCGTTTCCATCGAAAAAGCCTGCACTTTTGCAGGCTTTGTGGATCGGCAATCTACTCCGCAACCGGCCGTACCGTCTCGGTCCGGCAAAAGAGTAGAATCGCCCTGCGAGTAACAAACCTCATCCAACAACTGTGGCTAAAGAAAGGAAAAGTTTACTAGTCAGCCTCCGTTTGAGTCGATTTTATTCTTAAGACGAGGGGGCAGTGCGAAAACGATTGGGTAGGCGCAAAAATTGTGCTGTTGCGGTTCGAACTCCGCAACCGGCCGTACCGTCTCGGTCCGGCAAAAGAGTAGAATCGCCCTGCGAGTAACAAACCTCATTCAACAACTGTGGCTAAAGAAAGGAAAAATTTACAAGTCAGCCCCCGTTTGTGCCGATTTTGTTCTTAAGACGAGGGGGCAGTGCGAAAACGATTGGGTGGGCGCAAAAATTGTGCTGTTGCGGTTCAAACTCCGCAACCGGCTGTACCGTCTCGGTCCGGCAAAAGAGTAGAATCGCCCTGCGAGTAACAAACCCCATCCAACAACTGTGGCTAAAGAAAGGAAAAGTTTACAAGTCAGCCTCCGTTTGAGTCGATTTTATTCTTAAGACGAGGGGGCAGTGCGAAAACGATTGGGTAGGCGCAAAAATTTTGCTACTGAGGTTCGAGCAGTGAGTCGTTCGGCAGACGGGGTCCGCAGCGGTATCAGCATCGCTCTTGCTCCCAACGATGAGCGATGCTCTCTAGCGGCCATCGAGCGCTGCGAAGGATACTACCGAAAAGCTTGCTAGCGAAGAAAACCTGCAAAAGTACATCTTTTTGCACCTTATTGCGCTTGCCTCGAACAATTCCTGCAAATGTGCAGTTTTTTTCGCTAAATTCGGGCTTCTGAGCGATCAGAGGCAAAAATTCCTGCACTATCGCAGGTTTTTGCTCCAAACGGGCCGTTTCCATCGAAAAAGCCTGCACTTTTGCAGGCTTTGTGGGTCGGCAACCTACTTCGCAACCAGTTGCACCGTCTCGGTCCGGCAAAGGAGTAGAATTGGCCCCCGTTTAAGCCGGATTTTGTTCTAAAGACGAGGGGTTCCAGCGTGAAAGCGTTTGTGTAGGTGCCCGCCGGGGCTTACTCGGTCTTTTCCCGCTCATCTTCCGGGTGGTGGTACAGGAAGCTCACCGCTCGGTTCATGCTCCAGACGCAGACGGTTACTGTTTCGCCGGCTTCGTTTTGTCCTTTCAGGAAGTAGTACACGGGGGCTTTGTTCTTTGCTTCTTCGGGGATTTGCGTTTTTTCGTCATCGGTTAGCAGCCGCACGGTGTAGTCGTCCTCTACATGCTTCAAATGGTGTTTCTCATAAGCTGTGAGTTTCGCCTGGTCCGGATTAACGTGGGGGGCGCCGATTCCCCTGACAGGAGGGGTATCGAAGGTCAGCGTGTTCGTGTCCGAGCGGTATTCGATTTTGGCGGCCAGGCTGTCGGCTATGAAGCGAACCGGCGCGTAAATATGTCCCTGATAGTACAGGGAGACGTATTCTTCGCCCAGCGGCATTTCGGCCCCGTCGATTACGTATTTTACCGGGAACGAGAGAACTTCCAGCGTGTTTGGCGAAGCGAAAACAAGTGTGGAAAATGATAGCGAAACTCCTATACATATGCCGATAATCATTTTTTTCATTGGAAAGGCAGCTCCTTTACTTGCCGGTATGCCAATTTATACAACGTTGACGGTCGTATGTTTCGTTTTACAAAGGTTTATTTTTCCAATGATATTTGGAAGCTTGCACAAATCTCGCCGCATTTACAAAAAAATATCACTGCTCCGGATGGGGACATGTTAGAATGGGGGCGGTAGACCATACTTCACTTGTCTAGAGGAGGAATATAATGAGTAAGATGGCAGGGTGGAAAGCGAAATGGGTAAAGTCGGCGCTGGCGCTATCGTTGGCTTTGCCGCTGCAATTTGCGGCTACGAGCGGTTTGCAGCAGGCGTTAGCCGAGGGTCCGACCGATCCCGCACCTTTCATCGAAGCTAAGGTTGTGAATGGAAATGCCGGCAAGAAGGTGCTGTTTGACAATACGCACGCACAGACGGCAGGGGCAGCGGATTGGGTGATCGACGGCGGGTTTTCGGACTTTGCCAATGCTTTGGCGAATAACGGCTTTTATGTAAAAGAACTTCGCAAAACGACGCCGATCACGCTGACCGATCTGCAAAGCTACGACGTGTTCGTGATCGGGGAGGCGAACATTCCGTATAAACAAAGCGAGCAGGCCGCTATGAAGCAGTATGTGGAGGGCGGCGGCAGCATTTTCTTCATCGCCGACCACTACAACGCGGACCGCAACAAAAACCGTTGGGACGCTTCCGAGGTTATGAACGGATACCGCCGGGGCGCATGGGAAGACCCTGCCAAAGGGATGAGCGACGAAGAGCGCAATTCGGCGGCGATGCAGGACGTAGCCAGCTCGGACTGGCTGGCGACGAATTTCGGCGTCAAGTTCCGCTATAACGCTCTCGGCGATATTACCGCCAACAATATCGTTGCGCCGGAGCAAGCTTTTGGCATTACGGATTCCGTATACAACGTTGCCATGCACGCGGGCTCTACGCTAGCAATCGTCGATCCGACGAAAGCGAAAGGCATTGTCTATTTGCCGCAGACGAATGAGGCTTGGGCGAACGCCGTGGATCAGGGCGTGTACAACGGCGGTGGCATCGCCGAAGGGCCGTATGTCGCAATCGCCAAGGCGGGCGCGGGCAAAGCGGCATTTATCGGCGATTCTTCGCCGGTAGAGGACGCCACTCCGAAATATGTGCGCGAAGACAACGGACAGAAGAAAACGACTTACGACGGCTTTAAAGAACAGAATGACGGCAAACTGCTCGTGAACCTCGTCAACTGGCTGGGGCAAAAGGAAAGCTACACGAGCCTGACGCAAGTAGACGGGCTGCAGCTTGACCAGCCGACGGCTCTGCTGCCTTTTGAAGAGCCGGCAGCTTCCACGGAGCCGAAGCCTGAGCCATGGGCCGCTCCGGATGCGGGCTACAAGTGGTGGGACCGCTCTACGTTCAAAGCGGGCTCCTACGGCGGTCCGGCGGCTACGGCGAGCGCGACATACGGTTTGGTTCACCAGGCGACGCTGCCGAACGCGCAGGACTTCCAGGTTCGAGTCACTGTCGATAATCTGCCTGCGAACACGACTGTTTCAGGCTTCAGCGCGGGCATCTATCTGGCCGGAGGCACGCAGGTTGCGATGGTGCAAAACGCCGACGGCACATGGCCGACGGCTTACGGCTATAGCTCCGCTTTCAGCGTGACTTCCAACTTCAAGGGCCATGCCTCCAAAGATCTGACATTCCGCATCAAGTCTGGTACAAGCGGTGCAGCGAGCTTGCGGCTCAGACAAAACGGCAGCAACTTAAAAACAGAAGCGGTGACGATCGCCAACGTACCGGCCGAACCGCTGCCGGAAGAGGAATCGCCGATCCCGGCCAAAATTACTGTCGCAGAAGCGCGCAGTAAAGCCGAAGGATCGCTTGTGACGCTGGAAGGCGTCGTTACGACCGAGCCGGGCGCTTTTGGCGGTCAGGCGTTTTATTTGCAGGATGCGACAGGCGGCATTTATGTTTTCCAAAGCCAGAGCGGCTTCCACCTGGGAGATACGGTGAAAGTGACCGCGTCGACGGCGCTTTACAACACAGAGCTGGAGCTGACCAACCCGGTTGAAATCGCCAAAACAGGCACAGCGGCCGTTCCGCAAGCCGTATCGGCAGCGGCGGTAAATGACGCCAACCAAGGGCAGCTGGTGCAGCTTGACTCGGTCACCATTCACAATATCGTTAGCGCGACGCCGGCAGGTTCTTTCGAATTCGACGCTGCAGCCGGTTCGGTAAGCAACCATATTCGCGTGGACGGACGCACAGGCTTGACTTTGACTCAATTCCCTTATCAAGAGGGAAAAGTTGTAACGATTACGGGCGTAGCATCGATTTTCAAAGGTGTTTATCAATTGAAACCTCGCGGCTTATCGGATTTTGCGGTGCCAGCGGATACGACTCCGCCGGTGACGAAAGCTGCGCTGTCGGGAACTCCGAACGCAGAGGGCTGGTTCAACCAAGATCAGACGCTGACATTGACCGCATCCGATGAAGGCAGCGGCGTGGCATCGACTTCGTACAACCTGGACGGCGGCGCATGGACGGCTTATACGGCACCTGCGGTTATTCAAACGGAAGGCACTCATACGATCCAATACTATTCGACCGATGCCGCCGGAAATGCGGAAGCGGTGCAATCCCTGTCATTCAAGCTCGACAAGACGCTGCCTTCCGTCACTTTGACGCAATCGGGCAAGCCGGTTCATGATGTATCATTTTTTGAAACGCTGAATTTCACGCTGTCCGCTTCCGACGCAGTATCGGGTGTAGCGGCACAAAAGCTGCTCCTGGACGGAAAAGAAATCGCCAGCGGCCAGAGCATCAAAGCGAAACAACTGGGCTTAGGCACTCATACGGTACAGTATACGGTTACGGATGCAGCGGGAAATAAAGCCGAGCAAAGCCAAACGTTCAAAGTGAGAAGCATCTTCGATATCATCAGGGAAATTTTGAAACAGCTGCATGATGGCGGGTTCTTCAAAAATGAAGGCACCTACACTTCTATCGTAGCGAAGCTGAATCAGGCCGAAGATCAGTACAATAAAGGTCATTTGGATCAGTCGTTTGGCAAAATGGTGGAACTGCAAGTCTCCGTAAACAGAGAAGTTTCGAAAGGCAGTATCAATGCCGAAGCTTCGAAAGAACTGGTGCAGACTATTCTTGAAGCGATTTTAAACGGATTGAAGTAAGGCAATGCTGCTGTAAAAATAGTACCCGAGAAGCCCGCGATGCCGGGCTTTTTGGGTTGTCTGAAAGGCTGCCCGGGGCATCGCGGCATGCTGGGATCTTTGATGAAATCCGGCCAGCTTGAAAGCGCTCTATCCAGATAAGAAAACATGCTCGGATTAGGTTGTTTGGTGCTGGACAGACAAGCCGGTCAAATGGTAGGATGGATGAGAAACAGTTGCCGTAGCAACTATTTTTCGACAGGGGAATAGTAGCAGCAAAAAAAGTACAGAAAGTTTGTGATACACGATGAATAATCACAATCATGCCGACGCAGCGGCTCCGGCTTCTTTGAGTCCGTCGCGGCGGCTGGGAACTGCGGCCGTTTTAGGAGCGCTTGCCTCATTCGGACCGCTGTCGCTGGATATGTATTTGCCCGCATTGCCCGTATTGGCCGACGATTTGCATACGAGCACCTCGCTCACCCAGATGAGCTTGACGGCCTGCATGCTGGGGCTATCCCTGGGACAATTGGCCGCAGGGCCGGTCAGCGATGTGCGGGGACGGCGCAAGCCGCTGCTCCTGGGACTTGTCGTCTATGCCATTGCTTCGATTTTATGCATGATTGCTTCATCGATCTGGGTCTTCATCGCACTGCGTTTCATTCAAGGGCTCGCCGGGGCGGTGGGGATCGTCATTTCAAGAGCAATAGTCCGCGACTTGTACTCGGGTGTGGAACTGACCAAGTTTTTCTCGCTGCTCATGCTGATTAACGGCGCTGCCCCGATTTTGGCACCGATCTTAGGGGCGCAAATTTTACAATTCGCATCGTGGCGGGGTGTCTTCGTAGCGCTGAGCCTGATCGGTGTCGCGATGCTGATCGCCGTTTTGTTCGGCCTCGGCGAGACGCTGCCGGCCCACCGCCGCTCCAAGGGCGGGCTTGGCAATACGCTGGCCACTTTTCGCGTGCTGCTTACGGATCGCTCGTTCATGGGGTATGCCTTAACACAGGGCTTGGTGATGGCCGCTATGTTTGCTTACATATCCGGGTCGCCCTTTGTGCTGCAAAACATTTTCGGCGTTTCCGAGCAAATGTTCAGCGTGCTGTTCGGCATCAACGCTCTCGGCATTATTATTGCCGGTCAAATTACGGGCCGGCTGGCCGGCAAAGTCGACTTGCGCAAGATGCTTGCCTGGGGGCTGGGGATGGCGGCCACGGGCAGCCTGCTGCTGCTTGTTGCGGTTTTGGCCGGTGCCGGACTGCCCGTTATTTTGCCGGCGCTTTTCCTGGTCGTGTCCAGCGTCGGGCTCGTCTCAACCTCGACATCTTCGCTCGCATTGCAGAATCAGGGGAAAACGGCGGGCAGTGCGTCCGCGCTGCTGGGCTTGCTGATGTTCATTATCGGCGGCATTGTCGCGCCGCTTGTCGGAATCGGCGGCAGCCATACCGCCATACCGCTCGGGATTATTATAGCGCTTATGGAAGCGGGAGCCGTCACATCCTTCCTGCTGCTGGCCAGACAGCGGAGCTAGGGCCTGGGCTGGGAGAGCGGCGGCTTCCGGTTAAGCCGTTCAGGCTCCCTTTATTTTCATTTCATCAAACATTTAAGCTGTATTAAGCCTTGCGTCAAAGTTCCTTCACATTTATTTCCTATACTTTGAATCGTAGTCGAATTCATTGAAGAGGAGACAAGGTTCATGAAGAAACTTCACAAAGCAATGCTCACAGGCACATTGGCAGCCGGGCTGCTGATTGGCGGCGGAATCGTGGCGCAGCACAATCAGGCTTTTGCCGATGAGGCGGGAACAACTTCGACAACTGCGAATCAGCCGGCTTCCAACAACTCCAAACATTTGGCCAGCCATCATCAATTCCGCGGCGGCTTCGCTCTCGGCAAAAGCTATTTAGACGCAGCAGCGGTTCTTGGCATTGACCAAAGCACTTTCAAAGAAGAGCTCAAGCAGGGCAAAACCATCGCACAAATCGCACAGGAAAAAGCAGGGCTCAGCGAGGATGCGGTGCTGCAAAAGCTGACCGATGCACAAACGAAAAAAATCGACGACGCCCTCAGCGCCGGCAAAATTACGCAAGCACAAGCCGACAAGCAAAAATCCGGGCTCGCCGACCGGTTGAAAAAACTTGTCGAAAGCAAGCCGAAGGCGATGGCTTTCAAAGGCAAGCAGCAGGCCGCCAAGTGGGGCAGCCCGGACAAAATCGCGAGCCTGCTCGGCATTACCAAGGAAGAGCTGGCGGCAGAGCGCAAAGCCGGCAAATCCATCGCCGACATCGCCGCGGAAAAAGGCATCAGCGAAGATCAACTGATTGCGAAGCTGAAAGACAGCCTGACCGATCAGCTTACAAAGTTCGTTGAGCACAAAGGCGGGCCGCATGCGAAAAAAGCGGACAGCGGCACTGCCCCAAGCGCCACGCCTGCTCCAACGGCGACGCCATAAACCCGAAAAAAGGTTGCTCCGGCATGTCTTTTGCAGACTGTCGGACAACCTTTTTTTTGTTGGCGGGCGGGCCGGGCTTACGGCGTGCCGCCTGGCGCTTGCAGCGCCGAGCCGATGGCGCGCTGGCTTCTCATGCGCCGCTTGAATTCCTTGGGCGAGCATTCGTTATGGCGCTTGAACAGCTTGTAGAACTGCGCCATATTTGAAATGCCCACTTCAAAGCTCACATCCATCATGCTGAGATCGCCGGTCAGAAGCAGGCGCTCGGCTTTTTTTATTCTTTTGTAATTCACGTAATCGACGAAGGACATGCCCATTATTTTTTTGAAATATTTGATAAAATAATGATAGCTCAGATTGAGCAGGGAGCATACGTCCTCGACGGCGATTTTATCGCTCAGATGCGTCTCGATGTAGTCAAGCGCTGGACGGAGCCGGATAAGCCCGGTTTCCTCGGCGGTGCCGATCAAATTGCGGTTATCGCTGCGCATAAGCAGCAGCAGCAGTCTTTTGATGGATGCGGTAATGGCCAATTCGTAACCCAGCTTGCGCGACTGGGACTCCTGGAAAATGTCCATAATGAGATCGTAGGCCGACTGCTTGACCGCGGCATTTTCCCGAAACAAATAATTAAACAGTTCGAGCGGCTGCGTCAACTCGGAAAAACAGTGCAAATACGGCATGGTGCTGGGGTCAAAATGCTGCGACAGATCGACCTGGAACACGACGTAAGAGAGCGGATCTGTGGTGTGCTTGTAAGTGCGGTGCGGCTGGGAAGAGCCCAGTACGATCACATCGCCGGGGCCGAGAACAGCAAAATCGTTCCTGGTCTGAATGCCCAGATGCCCGTGGGTGACGGCCAGAAATTCAACCTGCTTATGGTAATGCCAGGGCCAGGGATGGCGGATGCCGCAGTCGGCCGTTTCGTTGGCGATTTCCCATACTTTCAAAAATAGCAGCGGATTCTGATAAACTACTTCCTCATTGACAAGCTCTGTAAATGTACTCGCGGCACTCGTCATAGGTACATACCTCGCTAACGGAAAGACAATTTTGAATAGAAGAAAGACGGCAACAAACGGGGATTTCCCAGTACAAGTATAGCATGCTTTTTAGCGGATAGACATTTTTGAATAAGAAATAGGCAGGATCACGCCTTTTTATTCGGCAGCCGGAAGCCTATACTCAAGGTAATAAATCAATTCCTACCCCATGGAGGTAATTTGCAAATGAGCCAGAAGCTGAAAGTTACAGTTTGGAACGAATTCCGTCATGAAAAAGAAAGCGAAATCGTCCGCGCGGCTTATCCGAACGGCATCCATACGGCCATTGGCGAAGGTCTTGGCGATGTGGAAGTTACGTATGCAACGCTTGATGATGCCGAGCACGGGCTGACCGAGGAAGTGCTGAACAATACGGACGTATTGATCTGGTGGGGACATAAGGCGCATGACGAAGTGCAGGACGAAATCGTAAACCGCGTTCAAAACCGCGTCCTGCATGGCATGGGGCTTATCGTGCTGCATTCCGGACACTTTTCCAAAGTGTTCAAAAAGCTGATGGGCACAAGCTGCGACCTCAAATGGCGCGAAGCCGACGAGAAGGAGCGTATCTGGGTCGTAGCGCCGGGACATCCGATCGTCGAAGGCATCGGCGAGTACATCGAGCTGCAAGAAGAAGAAATGTACGGCGAGCACTTCGATATTCCGCAGCCTGATGAGCTGATCATGGTCAGCTGGTTCGAAGGCGGCGAAGTGTTCCGCAGCGGCTGCACATTCAATCGCGGCCAGGGCAAAATTTTCTACTTCCGCCCGGGACACGAAACGTACCCTACTTACTACAACGAGCAAGTTCGCCGTGTGATTCGCAATGCTGCGCACTGGGCGGCTCCGACGACGCGCGAATATCCGAAATACGGCAACCACAAGCCGCTGGAAACGATCAAAGCGAAAGCTTAGGAAGTTCGATCTTAAAAAACGATTAGCCCTGCGGCAGCTGCCTTGTGCAGAACGCCGCGGGGCTGTTTCTTTTAGCAGCCGCTATTTCGCCGTGTGCAGCTTCCAACCGTGCGGAGTACTTCGTTTTCTTGTACGGAAAGGAAAATAATGTTACTCTGGTGGAGGGAGGGATTCACTTAATGAGAAAATGGCAAGCGATTGCAGCGATCTTGGCGATGCAGCTGTTTGTGGCGACGTCCGCCTCTGCCAGTAAGATGGATTTTACAAACGGGGACAAGACGAATTGGGACAGCCCTGCCAATGGGCATCTGGAAGCTGTTCAAGCGGATGATAAATACTTGTACACATCGGCCGATGTGCAATGGAGCAGGGAGCAACTCGGCATTTCCAACCGGAGATTTTACGTGCCTGCATTAAAAGTGATCGCAGGCCGCTCCGACCTGCTGCAGCCCCTAGTCGTGGTGACTAATTTGCCAGGCGCGAAATTTAACAAAAAACTGGTGGACGACGGCCGGGGGGTCGAAATCAAAGTAACGGCCCTGGACGGCAAGGAACTTACCGAAGACAAGTCCTACACGTTTTCCACTTCATGGGCTTACGCGGGCGGCAAAAAAGATAACCCGGCCATTACCCTCCAGTCGCTTCAGCGCTTTGTGCAGCCCGGAAACGGCACGGTCAACGATTTGACAAAAACCGAAGATACGCTTGCCAGCGTAGAGTGGAAGCAGTTGAAAGCTTTCGACTTCAAAACCCGCAACACAGACGATACGTCCAATAATAGCGGGTTCTTTACCAGCAAAGCGGAAGAGGCTTTCATCAAGGGCGGTAAAGTGAAAAGTTACATGAAAATTGATTCCAAAGAGGCGCTGGAGCAATTCAAGAAAGAAAGGAAACGGCTGATAAATCTGGCTTCGCCGGATGTAAACATTCCGTTTGCGATTACTTTTGATAAAGCGGGGATTCCGGGCGGATTGAAAGGTTTATTTGAGGAAAACAACCTGTCCGTGGCTCAAATTTATGGCGAAGGCACCACCGAACAAGGGGACAAGTATACGGTAAGCTGGTTCAACGCCGATCCGAATGCCCTAAGTCCGATTTATCCGGATTCGATGAAGAAGTATCAGTTTAAGTCCTTCGTCTTTACTGAAATCGAAGGCATCGCCACAGGGAAGGATTTGCGGAATTTAAGCTACAAATTAAGTCCCGGAGCCGTAATGGATATCGAGGAAGCGGGCCAATTGCCAACGGGCATACATCAGCTGCTAGAGCGCTATTCCGGTAAGGCTAGCGAGTAAATATGGTGAAATAATGATAAGGCGGCTTGGGATTTGATGGGAACCACGCAGGCTGATCGGGGGGGGCGCTAGCCCAGCATCAGGCCTGAAATATGGGTGATTGTGTGATAGCTTTGAACGTACAGACCTGATTTTGTTCTTGTTAACAGCTGGTTTTTCAGAAACTTGCTTGCTAGGAGACAGCGCATTGCTTAACAACGTAGAGAAAACCCGCACGACCCGCAAAACCCGCACGACCCGTGGACGTCCCCACACAGATTGAAAATAATCAGTTCTACTGCTACAGTTTCAAGCTTTAAAAACGTGACAGTTGGAAACAAGCTCGTAAAAAAGTGAGACAGTTGCAAAATCCCCCACCAGGGCAGCGCATCTGCTTCGTAGTACGGAGAATACCTGCAAAAGTGCAGTTTTTTGTAGGCTCATACGCTAATAACGAAACATTCCTGCAAAAATACAGGTTTTTCATCGAACATCTGGGCTCAGGCCCGTTTTCACTGAAAATTCCTGCACAATCGCAGGCTTTTCGGCAAACTAAGCTGCTTTTACGAAGAAAGCCTGCACAATTGCAGGTTTTTCGGGTTGTAGCTGCTTTATGAGTGGCTGCCCCCCGATCAGGGCTATCTCTGGCTGCCTAACAAAGTACCGCGACTTTCTCGGGAAGCCTGAAGTTTTAGACTTGATATGGGAATCAAACCCGACGAAAAATAGGCCTTCAGGCAGAGGGTCTATCGTGCTATAATATGGCTTGCACAATAGAGTGGCTGATATGGGCGGTCGGCTAATCTCCCGGAAGGGAGGTGATGCCTGTGGAGGTATTTCAAGCGATGCAGTTAATGTTCCTATTCGGAATGTTTATTCTCGCGCTGCTTACCTACATGAAAAAGAAATAGACCGCCCTCTCGCAAAGGATAGCGGTCCATTCGGATCAACCTTTTGTTAAAGCCAACCGCCCTTAAAAGCGGCTATCGTGCAGGGGAGACGGCTGCAACCGACTCCCCTTATTTATTTTCATTATAATATCAACACTTTATACGCGCAACTACCTTATACAAAATACCCTCTACGTTCAGTTTGGCCGAACGGCACGCCGGGTTTGAACGCTATTCTGATGAAGCTGCAAATAATTATGGCGGAAATATTGAAAAGACAGTATGAGATTCAATCTGACGAAAAATAGGCCTTCAGGCAGAGGGCCTATCGTGCTATAATATGGCTTGCACAATAGAACGGCTGATATGGGCGGTCGGCTAATCTCCCGGAAGGGAGGTGATGCCAGTGGAGGTATTTCAAGCGATGCAGTTAATGTTCCTATTCGGAATGTTTATTCTTGCGCTGCTTACCTACATGAAAAAGAAATAGACCGCCCTGGTCAAAGGTAGCGGTCTATTCTTGACTGTTTCACCTTTAAAAGCCAACCGCCCTTAAAAGCGGCTATTGCGCAGGGGGGACGGGTGCAACCGACCCCCCTTTATTTATTTTCATTATAATACTAACACTTTATACGTGCAACCACCTTACGCCAATATTCTCCAAGCTCGCCTTGGCTTAATGGGTGGTCGACCGACCGCCGTCATGCAGCGCAACACTGCGCGCTGGAGCTGCGTGCGGTGCGAATTTCATCACTGCCGTATTACGCCTTCGCACCACTGTCTTGCGATTGCCGGACAACACCGCGCGCAGAGGCGCCTGTCAGCCTTTCATGCGGGAACACCTGACGCACCGGCGCGATAATCAGTGCGGCGACAGCCGCTTTGATAGCGTCTCCGGGCAGAAACGGATAGCAGGCGCTGAACATGGCTTTGGAGAACGTAAGTGTCGGCACTTTGTACATCAGCCACGGTACACCGGTGACGTATAGGATCAAGGAACCAAATACTTCAAGAACGAGAAATGCGGCCAAATATCCCATAATCCCTTTCATGCGGATGCGCGGCAATATGAGTCCGATCAGCAGGGCCGAGAAGGGCCACATGAAGATGAACCCGCCCGTAGGCCCGGTCAGTACGCCTATTCCGCCGTTGCCATGGAGCATCGGAAAGCCGATCGCGGTCAAAATCACGACCAAAGCCATGCTTAAAAATCCGTATCGGGCACCGAGGAGGCCGCCTGCCAGCATCACAGCCAAAGTCTGCAGTGTGATCGGCACGGGGGTGAAACCGAGCGGGATGCTTACAAAGCTGAATAATACAAGAAGTGCGGCAAACAATGCGCTAAAAACTATGCCTCGAAGTGTGAGTTTCATATTGTTCATCTCTCCCGATTCTGGTATTCTTAACTTATTGTCAACCAAATTTTCGAATGTTTGGTTAACAATTCAGGATTATAGCACAAGCTTTCAGAAAGTGAAAGGAACTTTTTTCATATGTCTAATTCAAGCATCGCAGCCTCTTTACAAAAGGCGTCTGTCATCTATAGAGCCGAGGCGGGGCAAGTCCGGCAGGTGTGGACCAATGTTAACATCGACATTCGCGCAGGGGAATGGATCGTTGTCGCCGGACCGAACGGCAGCGGCAAAAGCACGCTGGCCAGCGTGCTGCTTGGCCTATGCCCGCTCTCGGACGGTCAGCTTATTCGTGGTGCGGGGGAGCAGTCGGTCACCCGCGGTGTACTGCAAATCCCCGATGCGCAATTCGTCGGGGATACGGTTGAGGAGGAGCTGCAGCATGTGCCGCAGGCTCCCGATCTTGCGCCTGAAGCGCGGGCGGAGCTCTATGCGGCAGCGCTTGGGCGGGTCGGCCTGTCGCTGCCGCCGGGGCGAACGCTGAGCAGCTTGTCCGGCGGACAGAAGCAGCTGCTGAACATCGCCGCAGCTTTGGCGGCGAAGCCGGATTTGCTGGTGCTCGACGAGCCGACAGCGATGCTCGATCCGGCAGCCCGGCAGGAGGTGCTGCGTGCTGTGCGGCAAGCGCACGCGCGCGGGATGACCATCGTGTGGATCACGCACCGATTGGAGGAAGCGGCCGAGGCCAGCCGCGTGCTGGCGTTTCATGGGGGCCGGATCGCTTTTGACGGGCCGCCGCGGGATTTTTTCTACGGAGAGGCCTCGGCGGCGGATACGGGCAGCATTGAGGCGTTCGGGGAAAGCACGCTTTCTCCGTGCGAGAGGCTAGGGCTGGAGCCGCCGTTCGTCGTGCGGACCGCTTTGCTGCTGCGGCAGCGGGGGCTGCGGCTCGATCCGCTCCCGCTGCACGCTGACGAGCTCGCAGAGGCGGTGAATGCCGGATGACGATCCGTTTGCAGAACATTTGCGTAACCGCACCGGATGACAAGAACAGCTTTTTGCTGAAAAATATCGAATTGACTTTGCACGACGGAAGCATTACTCTGCTGGTCGGCCATACGGGATCGGGCAAGTCGACTTTGCTGCAAGCCGCCGCGGGAATTATTGAGCCTTCGTCCGGCACGATCCTGCTGGATGAACAGCCGATGTGGAACAAAGGAAAGGTCGATCAAGCGATGATGCTCCGGCTCGGGCTGACGTTTCAGTTTCCCGAGCAGCAGTTGTTCGCCCGCAGCATACAGCAGGAATTCAACTACTCGCTGCGCCCGTATCGGCTAGGCGCTGAGGAGCGCGAGCGCCGCGTTCGCTCCGCTTGCGGCGATTTCGATCCGCCCGGCGCTTTCGCCATGGATCGCTCGCCTTTCACGCTCAGCGGCGGCCAGCAGCGGCGCCTTGCGCTGGCAACGACATTCGCAGCCGCACCCGACTGGCTGCTCATGGATGAGCCGACCGCCGGCATGGAAGCGGCGGCGGCGCGCGAGCTGCTCCGGCTCATCCGCCGGAGCGAGCGGCCCCGGGGTGGCTTCGTTATCGCCACCCATGATTTGGACACGTTCCTGCCGCTGGCGGATCGTGTTATTGTCCTTGCCGGCGGCTCCATCGCAGCCGATGGCACGCCGGAGGCGATCTGCCGCCAGCCGGAGCTGCTGCTCCAGGCCGGCGTGGGCTTGCCCGGCTGCGTGGAAGTGGCGCAGGCGATGAGGCGCATCGGCGGAATCGGGATTCCGCCGGATGCGCTCACGCCTGAGCGCGCCGCAGCCGCGATTGCCGAGGCGCTGGAGGCCCGCGCCTCGGGCGGCGCAGCCGCGCCCGCGCCGCCTCCGCGCCCGGCGGCGTTCGCGCGCGCGGAGGCGGCCGCTGCGCCGTACGCCGCGGAGCGGCCCGCCGCAGCCGCGCAGCTCCCGCAGGCGGCATGGCACCGCATCGACCCGCGCGCGAAGTGGCTGCTCTACCTGCTGCTGGTCATCGCAACGATGCTGCAGCATCAATGGACGGGGCTTGCCGCCGCAGCCGTCCCCGTCCTGCTCGGCTTCGCGGGTCTCCCGCGCGCGGCTATCCGGGGCGGAGCCAAAGTGGCCCGGTCTTTTGGCTGCTTTATGCTTTTGTCCGTTGTGCTGGCGGGTTTACAGTTTTCGGCTGGCCCGGGGCCGTTTGCCGTAGGATTTAACGCGCCGCGGGCGTTGGACACAATGCTGAACGTATCGCGCCTTTTTATCGTTATCCTTGCGGGCTATTGGTTTGCGGCGACGACGCCGTACGGCCAAATGGTACAGGGTCTCGGCTGGGCGCTCAAATATTTCAAAAAGCTCCAGCTTCCGGTTGATTCGTTCGCGCTGGCCGTTTCCTTGATCTTCCGGTTTTTGCCGCTCATTTTGCGCGAATGGCAGCGGTTCTCGGCAATCGTACGGGCCAGAGGCAAAGCCTCGCTGCGCCCGGGCGCCGTCAGAATGCGAGACATCCCCGCGTTGATCGTACCGCTCCTGCTCGCGCTATTTTACAAAGCGGAAGAAATGACAATCGCGATGGAATTGAAAAGAATGGGCGGCCAGCCGCTGACCGTTCAGCGAAATTTGCTCAGTTGGACTAGAAGGGACACACTCGCGGTCTTCGCCGGAGCTGTATGCTTCGGATTGTTGGCCGTGTGGCGGAGTTAAGGAGGAGAAAATGAATTACATCGTATTTGATTTGGAAGCTACATGTTGGGAAAATGACAGAACGAAGCAAAACGAAATTATTGAAATCGGTGCGGTAAAAATTAATGAAAACTTGCACATTATTGATGAATTTCAAACCTTCATTAAGCCCAAATTAAATCCCGTTCTCTCGGATTTTTGCAAAAAACTTACCTCCATACAACAGGGAAATGTCGCTGCAGCGCCATATTTTCCGCAAGCGGCGGGGGCTTTTCGGGATTGGATCGGGAAAGAAGACTACATTCTTTGTTCGTGGGGATTTTACGATAAAACTCAGCTGAAAAAGGATTGTGAATTGAACAAAATCAATGCAGGGTGGACGAACAAGCATATCAGCATCAAACATCAGCACGGGAAAATGATCGGAGTTGAAAAGGGAGTAGGCATGGGGCATGCCTTGCAACAACTGGGCATTGTACATGAAGGCACTCATCATAGAGGAATTGACGATGCCCGAAACATTGCAAAAATCTTCGTGAACATTTTTGATAGATTAAAATTTGAATAGAATTCCTTGGTTCGACAGTAACTTAAGCTAGCGGGAATGATAGGAGAGTCTGTAAAATAGCCATATTCCCCGTTCCTAAGCAACTTCTAAAATAGAATTAAATACACCATGTTTTAATTTGCCGCCCATGATTTCGCTGCATTTTAGGCAACCCAAATAGAGATTATCGAGCACTTGTTTATTTAAAAGATATGCAATCGTCAATAGTGCCTTTTATTTAAGTTGGTAGATGCAAATAACTCGTATATTGTCATCAGCCACTTTAATTGATGGTGAATTCGGTAGATATTGCATTTATTCGCCATTTATTGTATATAATAATTTATATAGTAAAAGTATGAAATTAAAGGAGAGTGATTATCTTTATTTGTCTCTTCGCTCTATTAGGTGGGTAATCACCACCTAGATAGAGCGATATGTTTAAAATCGGACAAGGGAATTGGTATAGATGCTTCGCTCCGCATTCACCTTCTGTTGCAGCATAAAAAGGTGCCTAAATGGACAGACTTGTTGCTGGAAAAGGGAATTGGTACAGATGTGAGCGATGCGTGGCTCCGTGCTGTTGCCAGTTCTTTTTTCGTGTCTGGGTATATGGTTAATGTGACCGCCGTGCTTCAAGCACGGGCAAACGAAGCTTATTGGCCGTCATGTACACCATGGCGATCAAATTCTCGACGTCGCGTTAGCCACGCGCTCTGCGCTTGGCCGCTTGGACGAGGCCGTTAATGCCCTCCAAAAGCCATTGGTCATTTTGCTGTGGAACTATCGTAAGATGCCTTCCTCGTTCCTCTTTATCGTTTTCGCCAGATCCACAATAGGTGTAAGCTGTGACCGATTCGCCCAACCAATCCACTCCCGAAGGTACACATCCGCGAGAATATGCGGCGTCGTCCAGAAATCCTGCATCGCCAGCTTTAAGCGATACGCGCGGCCCGTCTGCAGGTTGCTATCTTTCAACCCGCGTCAGCGTTTCCTTCTGCTCTGCTTTTAAGTTTAACTCGTTCTTAAGCCAAATGTATTTCGTGTGCTTGAGTTCCGGTGTTTGCTTTGCTCGGTGATTCGCACATCGTCCACGGCTTCGTTCACCAGCCGGTACAGTCGGCTCCGCAAACCGGACAAGCAAACGTCGATCCGCATTCGAAGTCGATAAACAAGTGCCAGGCGTCTTCCTTGTCGTCGAATTCCACGTGCATTAATTTCCACGGTTCCTCAATCTGGAGCGCTATTTTAAACATTTCGTAAATCAGATTATCCTTGCTGCTTAATGAGGTCCACATCATTCATCCCGCCCTAGTAATGTTCTTACTCGGCAGTATTGACAATACCTCCATTAAACAGACCTCAGCCATGGACTATAGCGACGCAGCCTCTATATTTATGTCGTATAAAACTTAATTAATAATGTTATTGGTGATCTTCTTTCTTTAATTTAATTAATAAATTGGGGTAGGGATACAATGTTATCATTTGATTCTAGAGACTCTTTGAACACTTATCAATACATTAATTTGTTTATTAACGAAATAATAGAGAACTACCAAGAAGTAGATGGTGAATATTTATTTCTGATTATAAATGGAAAGGGTGATCTAGTATACGACAACACAGTATACCCAACTCATGGGATTATTGGCCAGGACTTGCTAATAAAAAAAAAGTATACACTGGAACAATATAAAGCAATTAACATGGCGGATTGTCAACTATCGACTAGAGCGTTCGTAGGACAAAAAGAGAGCAGAGCGGGGTGGGTATTGCAATGCTGCCCTATTTTGTTAGACTCCCAAGAGTTGTATATCTGCCTAGCATATGAATCAAAGGATCAAGAGCACATCTTGACAATGATGTTGAGAACTTTAGCTAAAAGTATAGAGAAATTAGTAGCATCTAATGAAATTGAACAGGGGGTATGTACTAGACTCCATACATATAAACTGACAAAAAAAGAGGTAGTTATCGCCCAATTATTGTATGAGAACATACCGATAAAAGAAATTGCAGTTCAACTGTGCATTTCTGTCGAGACCGTACGCACACATCTTAAAAAAATATATTCCAAAGTGGGTGTGAGGAATAAAATTGATCTAATAAAAAAGTTAGAGAGCAATCGTAAAATACCATAACTGGGTGATTGACACAAAATATGGGTTTGATATGATATTTATGGGAAGAGGAGCTTGATGTATCTATATTTCGAAGCAGAGTTTTATAGTCCAAGAGAGTAAGGTAACCTAATGCGCGCATATCCATGGAATAGGTACGTTACTGTTAGACCGTAAATCAAAAGCCGAGAACCTCTTCTACAACGTTCCAATATTCGAACTCATTTAAATGGAGGTTTTATTCTATGTGCCAAGTTACATGTCCTGGTGGAGCTTCAGGTTGGGCATACGACCCGCCTGAACAAAATGGAGTTAAAAAATATTATTGCCACGCTGATCGTAAACAATGGTATCGCCATGTTTACAGCGTTTGCTATGATGGCACTAATCAGTATTGCAAAACAGAGTTTGAAGGCAAGTGCTAATCAAGTATTAGTAACTGTCATGAATTGGGAGGGGCGCTCTTATCGAGCGCCTTTCTACTAGGATGGTTTGAGGTGAAGATATATGTTCGTAGAACAGAGAAACTTACGAAGTAAATTTCTAAAAACTCCGGTTCAATGGTCCTATGAGATCGGATTTCAGTATCCGTTGAAACTTAGAGCTTTTGAAGGTCAAGACCCGATTGATTTTGAATGGGTAGCCCATCAACCGTGTGGAACTGTCATTTTTGTAATGAGTGAGAGTTGTGGGGCATGCCGATATGAAGCAATAGAAGAAATTGTTCAAAAGTATCCGGCCTTTTCGTATTTTATGTTTTTAAGTGGTACTTCAATATCGATAGATAATGTTCTAAGTAAGCATTCCTTCAGGTTTTCGGTTGTAGCTTCAGATCTTACTGAGATTAGACGGGTTTTTAAGTTCGACCTAATCCCTTTCGTCATCGTGCTAAACAAAAAGGGACAAGTCATCTCCTGCGGTAATTTTTATAATGATATCGTTTCGCTTGAAGAGAAAATGTGGCCTTTACTTAATGTTTTCTATAACTGGAAAACTAAATAAGCAGCTTATGAAAAAAAAAAATTCCTTCTCTCGTATAATCAACAAAGCTTCATCTATACTGTCATTAATAATCTACTCAATCTCATTTATTTGGAAATACAAGCCGCAGTATGTCATTATCACGGTCTTCACGACTTTCTATTTTGCTTTTCAAGCAAACCTAACGGTATATATTAATAAATACATAATCGATAATTTGACAGCATCACAGTTTAAACAGGCAATGATATTTGTTGTCATATTACTAACTTTAGAGTTTATCGAGGAAGTATCGGGGCTTATCACTAGATATTTTTTTCAAAAATGGAGTGAAGACTTCAATATATACAAAGAAGATAAAATTCTTACCATTATAAGCGGAATGCCATTAATCGATCGAGAACACCCGTCCTTTCTGAATAATTTACAGGTATGGTCACTGGGGCTTTCCAAGCTGGAAGCAACTTTTCGATCTATTATGGAAAGTTTACAGTCAGCTTTAACTGCAGCTGTTTCACTTTATCTTATTACACAGCATCATTATATGTTTGCAGTGATAATTCTCGGATTTTCTTTCTTTCGAGGGCTGGTAGTATATCGAATTATAGAGCCTCTTGTTAACTTTAATATAGAATCAGCTCGAAAATTTAACGTCAGTGAATATTACACTGGTATATTGAAACGTAAAGATGCACAGAAAGAAATATTGCTATTTCAGGCCTTCTCTTATTTTTATAAAAAATGGTTGAATGCGAGACATGTTCTGTTGGAATTAACCTTAGGGGCAACTAAGTTGAATTTAATTCCAACAGGCATAAGTTCTCTGGTAACCCTTGCTAGTAAGGTTGCTGTTTTTGGTCTGATTGTATATTTAATCAACAAAGGAAATATGACTATCGGCGATTATGTTTCCCTATCTTTGGCTGCAGTACTGGCTGATCGAAATATCGTTTCTTGTATATTCGACGTGAAGCAACTAATTGAAAATGTAAGGTATGTAAGCGAATATCACAAGGTCGCCGCTACATCACAATCGATAAATCAGGAGCCTAAACACACTTTTCAGCTAAAGGAGAAAATATCGATTGAAAACCTAAGTTTTACATATCCCGAATCTAATGAGCCGGCCTTAAAGAGTATTGATCTTGAAATCAAGCGTGGAGAGAAAATATTGTTTTTAGGGGATAATGCTGCAGGTAAATCGACATTAGTTAAAATAATGCTGGGTTTGTATGAAACTAAACCCAATACGGTTTTTATCGATGGAGTTGATTTGCAAAGTGTAGATAAAGTGTCTATGTGGAAGCGCTGCGGAGCTATTTTTCAAGATTTTATGAAATATAAAATGACTATTCGCGAAAATATTTGCATAAATGGCACTACAGCAAATGATCAAGATCTAAATCCCTTATTGGAATCATTGAATCTTTCTAAATTATATAAGCTGCCTCAAGGGCTTGACACTCCATTAGGCGATATTTTCGACAAAGGGCTTGAATTATCGGGAGGACAATGGCAGAAGCTTGCAATTGCCCGGTTATTATTCAGAGATCTTGACCTTTTTGTACTGGATGAGCCGACGTCAGCGCTGGATCCTCGCAGCGAGGTGGATATAATGGATAACATACTTACAATGACTAAGGAAAAAACGGTGATAATCGTCTCACACCGAGTAGGGATTGCGAGCAAGGTAGACCGCGTTATCTATATGAAGAATGGCGAAATTATTGAACAAGGCCATCATAGGGAACTACTCCAAGCTAGGAATGAATATTATGAAATATGGAGTTTACAAAAGGAAATGTATCAATAATAAGTACGAAGGTGATATTGATGACGCAAAAACTTATAAAAAACACGGGGCTTGAGGTAGGTTCCCGGATAACGAACGTGAGATTGAAAGGTATTGATGGAAATGAATATGTGCTCGAAGTGTCAAACTTTAAAAAATCGTTGTTCTTTTTATCTGTATACTGTCCGAATTGTATCGACTTAATGCCCGATATTTCAAATATAAGAAAGGAAACCGAGCACGAAATTATCCTATTTATTGATGGAGATCATGAAGATTTGATAGAGCTGAGAGATTATTTTCTTTGGGATTTCCCAATGGTTCAGTTGACCTCGGCGCAGATGTTTGAATTATTCAAAGTGTCTCACCACCCTTTTGTCATCAATATAGATTTGGACGGAAAAGTACGGTCTAAAGGTTTTATTTACAACAAAGATGATTTCGGCAAAGTGCTACGAACTGAAGGGATCGTTTTATGAGTTTATTTGCATTTTGGATAGGATTCGGCCTAGGAACAATGTATTTGATGAGTGCTGTAGCCAAACTGGTGTCATTCATTCAATTTATTATTTCTATTAATAGTTTCGGAATTATCAACGAGCGCTATTCTAAAGCCATTGGATGTCTTGTTATTACTGCTGAACTCATTCTTGGTTTCAGCTTTATTGAGTATTTACATCCTCGCCTCGCGTTCATAGGGTCTTCTTTGCTTATGATCTCTTTTTTGGCGTTATTTGCGAATGCAAAGCGTCAAAATATTCAAGTTGCTTGCAGTTGCTTTGGGTCCAGCACGAAGAAAACAAATGTTGACTATTCCATTATACGAAATCTAGTCCTTACAACAGCCTCCATAACTGGAGTTCTTACTCCCAAATATGATTATCATTTGTATTTAGTATCTTGGAAATTAACTTTGGTGCTTATAACGGGAGCTTTGATCATTCAGCTATGGAAAGAATTCATGATAATGCTTCGTTATAAAAACACGATCTCGGAAAAGTTAAGGAATAATTTATGATGGTAATATACTTCTTGCTATCTTGGCTGATCATGGTAAGTTGGATCTATTTTCTCAAGTGCAGAAAAAACACTTTGCTGTTTATGAATCTTTTGCAAAGTGGCCAAGAATCTGTAAGAAAAACATCGAAGAAAGGGGTATTTATTTTCCTTCATTTTGCCAATGAAAGAAACAAAGAGATAATAGATAAAATGATAAAGGAGTATTCTGGAATTTCTGTAATTGTAATTATGCAAGGCCCTGATTGGAAAGTTAACGCACTGAAAAGAGCTTATTCTAATAACATCTCTTTAATTAAAGATGAAGATGGCCAACTATCGCAACTAATGGGTGTTTCCATTCAACCGGTATGCATCAGTTTTCAAACAATAATTGGGGATTTAGGAATTATCAAATACAATTCATTAACATAAAGGGAGTGAATATACCATGTTTGGACAAATCATTTTGTCGAATAAAGCTACTTTTCAAGAATCTGAAAAATTGTTCAGGTTGGACCAAGTTTTGAATTCAATCGAACTTGATGTGCTTCCGAGTGTTTATCAATTCAATTTATTAACGAAGGTGGCTTTTATCCCAGATGTGTCTCCTGTGGAAATTCAAATATTTATTAAAGATGAAGAAGGAGAGACAGTAGTTAAATCGGAGGCTATTACACAGTATAATCCTAGAAGCGAGGAGCGCGTTCCAGGTCTAGATATTTGTATTAAGCTTACTACTGTTTTGTGCAAGACAGGCAATCTCTTGATTGAACTATATGTGGATGGTACTTTATTGAATGTATACCCCATCTATGTGGGTTTGAAAGACGAGTCTATTGTTGACGAGCCTAGCGGTGTAATGTCAAGTATTTGAATTGGGGAAATTGGAAAAATGTTAGTCTGAAAAGGACGAATGCGCGTTTATTCTTGTGCTTCGGAACTTCGTCGAACTTCTTCTGGTAAAACGCACCGTACTCCGAATCATGCTTGCGAACCGCGTCCGCCGCTTGAATCTGGTAGTAGCGGCAGGTACTTGTTACCGGTCGCACATGATCTTCGCGATCTCCCGATCCAACTTCTTTACCCCGGATTCGAGATGCTGGATGACGCTGAGCGTGGTCACTAGAGAGATGTTGTCTGGATCCGCCATGGCCTTGTCATGTTGTCAAGCAAAAATCAGACCTTGGTGCCCGTGGAAACCACCGACTTCAGCCTCGTTATAAGCACTCGTCCGTAGCGTCCGAAAATTGATGGATGCTACGCCCCGGACGATGTGGAGGCGCATTCAGCGGTTAGAACATGAGTGATGGATCCCGGATAACAGGTTTTTCACAGCAGTACCTTTCGGTCCGCAAGGAGAGGGAGAAACCTCCTGAGAGGTGCTTGTTGATCTCATTGTTCCACAAGCAGGTCTGAGAATTCTTGAGCAGCCGCGCAAAAGCAACGGGGCACCGCCCGCTCGGCAGCCGCGGATATGGAAATGTCAAAGAGCACATGGCAAAGAAGGGCAGACGACAAGCGGCCTACCAATAGCATGAAACCATTTGTTGCTCCGTCTCCCTTATTCGAAGGGAATCGGGAAATACAGGATAAAGCGGGTTAAGCGGAATGAGAAAGCCGAAGCTCGATCCACCAGCAGGCAACTCCACCAAGATTCGGTCCAGTTTCGGCTACGTCGGCCGCCCCAGCACTAGCTGGAAACTCACATTATTCCTTTTCAGTTGTCCGGACTATCTGGGAAAAGAACAAAATGATCCTGCAAATATGATTATACAAGGGGACTTATAATGAAGAACTTAGTTCGAGCTTTACTTAAGATCACTCTTCTTATCGCTGTCTGTACTAGTTGCACCAGTAAGCCGGTTTCTCAAGTCGAAGGCAAAGTGAAGATACTTTATTTTAGCAGGGATATGTTTAACGACGAGTACGGCAATCTGATTCAATCCAAATACAAAGATCTTGACTTCGAAGTAATCCCCATGAATGATATCGTGATGAAGTCCAAAAATCCTAAAGAAGATCTAGTAAAACTCATTAATCAGGAACAAGTTGATGTAATTATGATAAGAAATTACGACGAATATATGAATTATATCGATAAGGGCTTATTGATGGAGTTGGATTCATGGATTACGCGGGACAAATTTGATATCGAGAACATGCAGCAAAGTGTTATTTCGATTTTAAGAGACAGAGAAACTCATAAAATATATGGATTGGCGCCAACATTCACTAGTTTTGTTCTTTATTACAATAAACAGATTTTTGATTCTTTCGGAGTCCAATATCCGCATAATCAAATGACCTGGGAAGATGTTTTTGATTTAGCCAAAAGGTTCACCGGCAATGAAAAAGGCATCTACGGATTTTCATCGGTTTTCTCTACATACTCCATGTTGGACATGATTGGGAGAACAAAAGGAATAAGTATTCTTGGACAAGAGCCTAAGAATCCTCTAGAAGTCATGGAGAATGCGACGGAATGGAGTAAGGCGATGGAACTGCTGGCTGAGGGATTCAGATCCAAGTCCATTTACTATCCTCAAATCAATAAACCAGGGGAGCCTACTCCCGGCTTTATAGATCTATTTGCTGATGGCAAAGCTGCAATGACGGTAGATTCAGAAGTTTTGTTGGATCGAGTGCAAAACAAAAAGATTGATGTGGGAATTGTGAGTTTTCCGGTTGACCCTAATTTGCGCGATTCAAGCTATATGTTGTATCCTAATATTATGTTTTCTGTTAATTCCAATTCTTCATCTAAGGAAGCAGCATGGGAAATAGTGAAATTTATCAATAGTGAAGAAGTAGCCAAGGTCAAATCGAAATCAAATCAAAATCTGCTAACAAGAACAGAATATTCAAAGGAGAAATATGGACATTCGCTAAAACCGTTTTACGAGCTTAAATTTGACTCAAGAACGTATACCGCTACTAATTATCCTTTGTCCTTCATGAGTTCCTTCAACTTAGCGGTTCAAGAGGAGATTCGTAATATCGTCAGAGGAAGTACTACGAGTGATCGTGCTGTCAAAGTTTTGCGGGAAAAAGCCAATTCATTTATCAAACAAGAAGCCAATCCGAAATGATATCGAATGAGGAAGAGAATCGACAAAGGACACAAGAGTAAGTAGGGCTAAGTAGCTGATGTGAGGAATGAGGTGGGAGGAGATTATGGACTTATTAGGACACTTACTAACTCATATTGTCCTAAGCACGATTATTGTATATCTTTTACTTAGTAAGTCTGGTCTGGCCTTAACCAAATATAATGCAGTCTTTATTGTGACATCAGGCAGTATCGTGGGGATCCTGCCTGATTTGTTTGGGTATCGTACTGTTCTGTTATGGAGCCATTCGATTATATTCGCTCCCATTTATCTTCTCCCCTTTACAGTCCTTGCTTACGGCTTTTTGAAGCAATACAATTTTATTAAGTTATGGTTTTCATTCATTGCCGCATTAATTACTGGGCACTTATTCATGGACTATCTTGGGCATGAAACCCCTTTACTATACCCATTATATGTTGAAGGTTTTAGTGCGAATATTATCTATCTGGGAGATCCTTGGATATGGGTGCCACTTTTAATAGGACTGCTCTTTGTATTGTTTAGACCCGGAGGCAAGAGAATGTTGTATTTGCTATTGGTCTTTGTATTTGGCTATCTGGGATTAAGGAGTTATTCCAAATGGAACACCGATGCAATGATAAGGACACTATACGAAGATCAAACTTCTACTCAATATCAGGTTAGTCCTCGAACAACGAATTTATTTAATAAGTACAATCCGATGAATTGGCTATATTGGTCATTTGATGTTGTAGGAGAATATAGGGTTATCAAGGGGACGGTGTCGCTATTCGGAAATGCCGTAGACACACAATTTAATGTTATCTTTTCGAAACCGGGAATTGTAAAAGAAGCTTATAGTACGATCTACCGGGAGAGCACTTTGGATAATGAAAAATATTTACCGGTACTTTACTACAAAAATACTCCACAAGGAAAGTTTATTTATGCCGGTAGCCCAGATCAGATGGAAGTATTTCAATTTATTAATGACAAGTGGATTAAAGTTATAAGACACGACTAACTCAAGTTTCCTATTGTAACTGTCCAGGGTCGTAAACTCTGGACTGCAGTCTGAAGCCGCCCGGCTTGCGCATGAGAACTATTCATAAGCTCGCATGCCTGCTATGATTTCTCTCGCAACCTCGGCATCGTCGAAAGGAATCTTCACGCCGTTCCATACTTGATATTTCTCACGCACATTGCTCAGAATGAGCACGCAAGCGTCACAGTCGTCGCCCGCTTCGTGCAGCGCTTGCGCTATCGCCTCGCGGTGATCCTGCTGAACGTAACCTTCCCCCACAGCACCTCTTAAGAAAAATTCCATGAAATTGAAAAAAATGGGACGAATTAAATTTTATAAATTTTGACCCGTGTGAGTATTCAGTGAGATTAGTGAAGGTAGAAAGAAGTTTATGGAGAAAAATGATCGAATTTTCATGGGAATTTGATTATGTTAACGGGAATATAGAATGGCATATTTTTAACAAATCAAATGGTCTTTGCTTTAAATTCTTCCGTGATCAATCCCTATAAATAAAGCTTTTGGGAAACCAATTTCCTCCAATGCTCAAACATGGAAATGAGGGTCTCTTGATCGTCTCGGTCAGAACCACCTAGAATCATTCGATCAAGTCCGTATCTACCCTGTAAGTCATCTAGGACGGCCCTTACAATTGAAAGAGCCAGATCGTCGTTAATATCGTTTGGTTGAAGTGGTAGGGCATCCTCCATTTTTAGATCAACTCCTGTAATTCAAAAAAATAAGACTTAACTGCAGCTAGTGGGAAATTTTCCTAATACTTATCGAGCTTATTACGATATATATCAAAATTCTCATCATCGAAGCAAACAAAATAAACCTCATCGATCTAGTGTGCCGCTATCGTCCAGGCCGGTGATCAGCCCGGCTTTCGTCGCAAGGTACATCCACTTCTTGTCATCCGCGTTCTTGTCGCCGGTAGCCGCCCGAACCGCTATGCGCGCCATTTCTTGACGCGTCATCGGCGTATTCCAGTCTCCGCTCGTAAAGTCGCTCCATTGATGAATCCCCGCGGTGACCGCCGCGTTAATGTACGGCAAATACCAGTCACTGCCACTGGCGGCGCCGGAAACCGAAAGATGAAGCGCGGTATCGACCATTTTGATAAACTCGGCGCGCGTCACTTTTTCGTTCGGTTTGAAAGAATGGTCTTGATAGCCGTCGACATAGCCTTTTTGAATGGCTCCAGCGATGGTCGTTTCCGCCCAATGTCCTTTCGTGTCGCTGAAGCTGCCTGTGGAAGCCGTACCGGCGGTAGTTATCGCTTTTGTTCCCGGCGCAGCAGTGGTAGAATCGGCCCCGGCAGCGTGAATGGAAGTTCCAAGTAGTGCGGCAGTTGCCAGTGATGCAATCCAATATACTTTCATTTGTATACCCCCAAAGGAATGAATTTACTTTTCTCAAATCAAAAAACCAACCGATTTCGGCAACCCGGCTGCCGTTTCTCCGAGAAATGTCTTACGACATATCCCTCGTAGAAGTAGGCCCGTGGCTTTGCGTCCCTGTCTTTCGAACAGGTTTGCCTTTTCGTGTTCAGTTGGTTCATAGGCATTTAAAACTATAAAAATAGTACATAAGATTTAATACAAGTCCCATATTAACCCATAATCTAACATATTTCCACAAAATATTTATTTCTTGCACCTACTTGAACACGCGCCGATCTTTTTCTTTCTTCATCATAGCTTAGAGCTACGTTTGAGCAAGTGTCATAATTAAGTCTTGACCAAATATGTTAAATTATGTAATATTTTTTTTGTAAGCATTAGATGTAAATTCGTTTTTCATCATCACTTTTGTAAAATCCATTCATTTGTCAAAGGAGATGGGAAGGTTGAGTAGACGTTACTTAATTAAAAACGGCTGCGTTTTGACGATGGACAAATCTTTAGGGGATTTTAAGAAAGCGGACATTTTAGTAGAAGACTCTGTCATTGCAACGATTCAAGAAGATCTCGAAGTATCGGATTGTGAAATGGTCGACGCAACGGATATGATTGTCATGCCGGGATTGGTGGATACCCATCGGCACGTTTGGGAATCTTTGGTGCGAACTATAGGCGCCGACTGGTCGTTGCCTACCTATTTGCAAAACATTTATTATGGCGGGTTTGGAAGCAGGCTGCGGCCCGCGGATTGTTATGCCGCTAACCTGTTGGGAGCTTTGGAAGCGCTCAATGCCGGCGTAACCACTCTTTTGGATTGGACGATGATTTATTCTCCCGATCATGCGGACGAATTGATTCGCGGCTTGCAGCATTCCGGCATTCGTGCCGTGTTCGCGTACGGAGCTTCCGGTGAAACCGAATATTGGAACCGTGATAGCAAAAAAATGGTTACTGACGATGTGCGCCGCGTAAAACAGCAGTATTTTTCCTCCGATGATCAATTATTAACGATGGGGTTAGCCATTAGAGGACCGGAATTTAGTCACTGGGATACATCGGTTCAGGAAATCCAGCTTGCCAGAGAACTGGGTGCGGTATGTTCCATGCATATTGGCTTCGGCAGTTGGGGGCCGGATGACCGATCCGTTGAAAAGCTATATAAAGCCGGTTTGCTTGGCCCCGATTTAAATATGGTACATGCAAATACAATGGGCTATGACGAATACAAAATGCTCGCAGATTCAGGAGCGTCGATATCCGTTACTCCCGAGGTGGAAATGATGATGGGGCACGGGTATCCTGCCACCGGGTTATTTCTTGAGAACGGCGGGACTCCTGCCCTTGGCGTGGATGTGGTGACATCAACCGGCGGAGACATGTTTACGCAAATGAAATTCATGCTTCAGGCGGAGCGGGCGAGAACGAATCAGAGCATTTTAGCTTCCAAAAACATGCCCGGCGAATTAAGTTTGAAGGCTCGGCAAGTATTAAATTTTGCAACCCTGGCAGGAGCCAAGGCCTTGGGGTTAGACCGGAAAACCGGTACCTTGACTCCTGGAAAAGAAGCCGACCTCATCCTGATTCGGACGACGGATTTGAATATGTTTCCTGTTTCCGACCCGGTCGGTGCCGTCGTGCAATTTGCAAATCCGGCCAACGTTGATTCCGTGTTTGTTTCCGGTCGCCCGGTAAAGCGGCACGGACAGCTTCTTCACGCGGACCTGAACCACGTGCGTAAAATCGCAAATGAAAGCAGAGATTTCCTGTTCTCTACATCTGCAGACGCTCCAAGCTGAGTTGTTTAAAAAAACCGGTCTCCAAGTCCTGGAAACCGGCTTTTTATTTGCACTATTCGCTGCTGGCTAGCTACGGCATAATTTAAATGAAAATAACCAGAAAGATATAGAAACTAAAACACAACGAACCCACAATAAGTGAGTTCGTTGTGTTTGGCACAAAAATTATCGCTGCAAGGTTCTTGTTGGTTGAATTGGTAGGGGGCGAATCGCCACATGCATTCCCGCTGACCGCACGCACCCTGGTGTCCTGCTATTTATACTTTGGGATGTTTCCTTCATCTCGCCAACCGTTGAAGTAACCTACGTGAAGTTTAACAGAAGAATAATTCACGAAATCCCCATCGCCAAGTAACTCAAAGCTATGCGTCCCAGCCTCATAAGTGTTACTAATAACAACAAAACCTAATTGTTCCCCCTTATCATTGAAAAATGCTAAGTTTGCACCGACCTGTGCCTGTCTTGGTATTTTGAAGACTCCCGAAACTTTGGTTTGATTGCCTTCTTTCACAAGTATTAAATTTCCCACCTGCATATCATCTGTTGAAAGAGGGTTTGGGTCAACAATATCGAGCTGTCCTTGTTTGATAATGACTTCTTGTGTTTCTCCGTTATAACCAACACCAGCTCCTAAACTTTCAGCTACAAAACGAATGGGTACATAAACATGACCTTCATAGTTTAGAGTGACATACCCGCTTCCGATTTCTTTTGATTGATCATTGATATTGAACTTAACTGGAAATAAAAGTGATTGAATGTTATTTGAAGCAGCTACCGCAGTTGCCATTGTCAAAGACGATCCAATTAGCATTCCAATTATTATTTTTTTCATAGCATTAGCTCCTTATAGTTACCATCATAAACCTGGATATCAATTGTTTGTGATAAGAACAATGACCTGACCGTTATTTCACTTCCATGTGGTCGAGCTGGTTGTTCCCCTCCCACGCGCGGTTGTAATATATCGTGTCGCCCGCGAAGTAGAGTGAAGTCGCACGAGCGGTCGTCAGACCGGTTTCCCCCGTACCGTCAATGCGGAGCTTGTCGATATTGTTGGATCCCATAATTCCGAAGTAGCCATCGGCCATGTAAATCCAGCCTTGGCGGTATTGAAGCGTCAAAATCCCGCGCTCCGAGGTGTACAGCGGAATATCGACCAGCCCGTTCCCGCTCATTTTGTTCAATTGCATACCGTTATGGCAAACATAATAGATCCATCCGTCGATGACGACCGCATGGGTCACATCTTCGCGAAGCTCCCGATTGTCGGAGCCGTCCAGATTCATCCGAAACAGACGGTTTTGTCTTATATAATAGATCGTATCCCCATCCAGAAAAAATCCGGAAAAAGACGAATTTTGGTCTTTGGCCAGGATCACTTGATCCTCCGTACCGTCGGTTTTCATCCTATGAATGCCGTCAGTCCAGTAATAACCGCCGCCGTTTGTATCATGCATGTAATATATCCAGCCATCCTTCACCCAAAGTTTTTCGGCAGGGCCGGCGAAAAGCTGCGCGCGCCCTGTCCCGTCGGTTTTGATCTTGTAGATACCGCCGGGATCATTTTGTGAGGGAATCGTGTAATACAGCCATTCCCCTTCGATGTTGAGATACGCGGCATTGTCGTCCGATAGCTTCACTTCCTCGCTGCCATCCATTTTCCGTTTCAACAGTTGACTCGGTTCGAAATACTTGTTCTCCGGGTTCATATAAATCCAGTCGCCTTGAACGGCAAGTTGTCCGTTATTTGCCACATTGAGCGCATCGGCCTGCTTCGCTTGCGTATTCGTTCCGCCACCGCAGGACACAATCCCGAGTCCCTGTTCAACATCCCAACTCGTCATCCATCCGAAAACGTCGTGCGCGAACCGCCACGTTATCGGAAAATACGTGATATTGCGGTAAAGCAGCAGCGGATACGGTTCAGCCGCATTGTCAATCACTTGGCCATTCACTTTAACTGGAAATGGCGCAAACTCCGCCGTTTGTGTATCATCGTTCGAATTGATTGTGGAAGTCAAATCCTGTTGGAGCGGTATGCAGGCGTTCGTATTTTTCAACGACATCCCCTGACTCGGGTTCCACTGCGCCGTAAGCCCCAGTGCGGTCGTGTTGTTCCAGGTCATCGGGAAATAAGTGATGTCTTTATACACGAGAAGTGGATATTCGCTGTGCCGCATATCCAGCACGTTACCGTTCACGGTTACGGGAAATTCGGGAAAGCTTACCTTGACCTGATCAGCCGCGGCACTGGATACGGACGGCTGCAAGGCAAGCGATATGCTCAATAACAACGCGCAGAGGCAAAGGCGGGCTCTGTTCATATCGAGTTCATCTCCTCACAATTAACTTTTACTTAAGCGTGTCCAGCACGTTGCAGGGGGCGTTTGAGCAGCGCATTTAAATCCTCCACATAACCGTTAACAATGCGATGCATATACTGCTTGATTTCCTGATTCATGCAGAAATAACCTCCTCGTTCGGTATCTTTTCGGTAAAAGACGAAAGTTTTCATGCTGATACCCTTCAGTACCTAAAAGACCCCATACTCTTGATTCGTAAAGCATCTCGATATTTGGTCATTCTATGACCTTTCATTGGTATTTACCCCCTGATGTCCAGAGGCACATTTCTCCATTTTACCCACGCAGAATATTCAGTTAGGGTCGTTGCAATGGTAGTGCCTTTTACAGGTTCGTTATCATGGTTTGTGTACTCTCCTGAAACTTCGGAAGAATTGAAAGACAAATGGAGCAAAAGAAAAAACAGCTCCTTAAAAATATTCGGCTACCCGCCTTTTTTGAAGGTGCTGTTTTTTTCGCATTACTTACAGCCTAAACATATTATTTTGGCTTGTAAACGGATTCCTCTTGTGGAGCAGGCTTCAATACATTCAATTTATTTTTCAGATTCTTAACGAAAGTTACTGCTTCTGCTCTTGTTAAATGATCATCTTTCCCAAACCCTTCTACTGTTCCTTCCGTTTTTCCCTCCACAAGTTTATGATCAAGTAAATATTGTATTGAATCTTTTTCGCTATAATTTTCTCCGCAAGCATTGGACACGAGCTTTGCAATAGCCCCTCTTGTCAAATGCACGCCGTTTCCGGCAGTTGAGGATGGCGGTGTAATAATAGTCCACCCCATATTTAAAGCATATTTTATATAAGACCAAGACCAGTCGTCTTTATTCGGTGATACAGGCAAGTCTTTCGGCTGATATGCCCTAATTAATATGGCAAGAAATTCAGCTTGCTCGACATTTTCTTCAGGTTTAAAAGAGCCATCTGAATACCCATCGATAATATGATTCTCTACAGCCCATTGAATTGAATTATAACCCCAATATTCTGGCGATACATCGCTAAAGGGTTTTTGATTTGCAAGAGCCAAACCCGGCTTGGCCGCGGATATACATATGCAAAGTAAGGCAGTAACTGCCACAATCTTTATTATCTTTTTCATAAATTCCACCTCTTGTTAAATAGAAATGGCAAAGATCAGATAGAAACCTATCCAATCTTCGAAGCCTTTCCTTATTTATTAAAATCTATGTTTACCTCATATAAAGTATCGCGTGTTTCACTGATTAGCTGAATTGTGCTAATTTCTGCCGCTGTATCTTTTTTGCTGCGTGCTAATGTGAAAATCGATGTCCACGGGGATGTTATAGAACTGCTATAAATATATACGTTGGACCATTTCCTATTTATTCCTTTTCTCCATTTTCAAGTACAGCTCTATTACATGATGATATTTTTTAAATGCTTCATCAGGCCCAAGTTTTTTAATACGCTTTGATATGGTTGATGGTGATACGCCCAACAATCTTGCCCATTCAGCTATTCCTAGAGTAAGACCGCAATATGTTGAAAGAACCCTTAGGTCCCTGGGGTTCCCCCAATAGCAGTTTTCTTTCGTGTATCCCACATTTTCATCTTTCAAGTAAATTACTGCCTTCTCGAAGTATGTTTCCTGGGTGTCAATATAGAATTGTTCAAAATCCTTCCATTCTTCTGCAAAGTATATGTAAGGATGATAGTATCCGAATCGATACATAAGACTTGTCCAGTACTTTTTGATTTCCTTTTTTCTATTTACATTATCCATTAGTTCTACCTTCCAAGTGATCAGTAATCGAAATCATGCGGAAATAGCCTCCTCGTTCGGTATCGTAATGATGAATTTCGTTCCGAGCCCTTTTTGCGAGGTGACCTCCAAATGTCCGCCCGCATGCAAGACTCGGCTCCTCATTTGTTCGATTCCCAATCCCGATGAGTCGATCTCCTTCCGTCGCACTTTGTTGTCTTCAAACCCCACACCGTCATCCTCATAAATCAAACAAAAGTTGTTGTTTGCTTCCGTTATCCGGAAAGTGACGTTGGAAGCTTGGGAGTGCTTTTTCGCATTGTTGAGCAGCTCTTGAGCGATTCGAAAAATATGCCGCTTCGTCGGCAAATCTTTAGTTTCAATAGCAGCAGCCTGCTCAGCAATGAATTCAAGTTGAAAAGGAGCCGTAAAAGCTTCCTTCTTCATGTACATCGTCAGCGTTTGAATCAAACCGACCTCTTTCAGCAAATGAGGATTTAATTCAAAACAGCTTTGGCGCAAACCGGCATTGATCAGCTCCACGAAATTAATCATATTGTCGAGCTGTTCCCGGTCTTCTTCGGGCGTGGCATCCTTCTCCGCCAGAGTGGTCAACTTTCTTTTCAGAAAGAAGAGGTCCTGCATCGTCGTATCATGAAGATCGGCAGCAATCCGAATCCGTTCCTCCTCCTGCAATTCGAACATGATCTTGCGGAACCATTGAATGTCTTGCGCCGTGTCCTCTTGGGGAAGTTGGGAAGCCAATTGCTGCAGCCTCGCGGTCAGCTTGCGAACCAAGTGAACATTTTCCAGGCTAACTTCCAAATAAGATGTAATCAGGCGCAGCCATTGGATTTCTTCCTTTCCGAGCAGCGTATTCGCCTTTTTGCGTGTCATGACCAAATAACTCGTATATTCTTCATGGTCATTCATCTCAATGCAAGTATAAAGCGGATGATCGAGCAGGGATGACGAATCGAGCAGCTGCCGAATTTCCGCAGTATTCATATCACCTTCGCTAATGATTTCGGTATCGTCCTTATACCGGAACACAATGGCTCCCCCCATCACCTGAAGCGTGTCCACAATATCGACAAGTATGCTATCTTTCAATTCGCGGAAGCTGGAAATGGTGCCAAGGTTTTTGGAAATCTTCTTCAAAGCTGTTTGCAAGACGTATTTTCTTGGGAAAAGAAACGGTTCAAACCGTGTTGTCCAATATTCCGCCGCGTAGAGCACCCATGTAACAATAATCAGAGAAGCAACAAATATGAACAGAATTTGCTTCTCATCCACAACTTGGCTAAATAAGAAAGCATATACTCCCGTAAGCAAGCTGACCGGAACGACAGCCAGCAGGCCGGCGAACAAAATCCGCCGGATAATACGGCCAAAATCATATAGCTGGTTGGAAGCAATCAAGTATGCAAAAGAGATGGGAAAAAGTAAAATAATTCCGCTTGTAAATTGTGCATTTAAAATTTGATGTTGCGTAATCAATTGTGGAAGAAAGGAGAAGCAGATGACTGGTAAAAAAGAGAACAACCACGAAAGCCATACGCTCTTGATAATGCTTGACACGTAGGATTGTTCTCTCTGGATTTTGATGTACAGGAAAGTTAGAATGCACATATTGAAAATAAATCCAATTATGAAAAAGCTCAAGGAAACTGAACCACTATAACGATAAATTGTGTATGCTATGGAAGGATAGAAGTACAAGCATCTTATGCAGAAGCATATGGCAGCAAATGAATACATATATGTCAAAATTCGTTTTGGTAATTCAATGTCGCCTTTTTCCTTAAAGAAGACAACTAGAAAATGATAAAACACTATCGGCAACAAGATCATTAAACTGGTGATTACAAGTTTCCCGATTACATCTCCTCGAATAGAAGCGCCTAAACTCATATAAATGATTGCCATGGTCAGAAAAACAGCCGAAAGCAGTCTGGCAGATGGAGAGTGGCGTATTTTTATAAAAAGCAAAACGGCCATAAATAAGCACACTGCTTCTTCGATAATCGGAACAATATCGTAGTAGGTAGCACTATTGATGTTAAATTCTATTGCATACTCACGCCCGTCTCTAAAAATTAACAACGTGTGAGCTTGCTCAATTGTTCGCCATTTATAAACGAAAGGAGATTCATTGGGAAGCTTGCCGTCTACTCGCTTGACAATATCCCCCACTTGAAGATCAAGCTTTATACTGGCACTATGGGGAGCCAATTCTTTGATTACCCATTGCTGCTTTGGAGTTAGCTCAAGGTAAATCCCGGTATATGGGTAATGGAACGTAATGAACGAACACCAAAGCTGCAAGGCGACAAACATCGATAGTAATAGCCCGGTCACATACTTATTTTTCATAATAATCGTCCTCCATGCTTCATTTATTTGTTATTATTATGTACGTAGCACAAATTGTCCCGGAAGGGGGTGATCTCTATGCCTACAATCCAGCTAACCCCCAATTTGCATAATGCGGTACATATGTTGAAAAGTGTCGAGATGCATGAAAATGAAAGTCCTTCTGTAGCTGAACTATCCTTGTCGAAAGAAGAGTCTTCCGCACTGATGAGCACCTTCAATCGTCCTGTAACAAGAATGAAAAAAGAACCTCGTTGTGACTGGGATTGACCCCCTCAAGCAATATTTTACCAAATAGAAGAAGGATTGTAATTAGCCCCGGCTAAATGCAATCCTTTTTTTCATTTTTATGCATGGTTTGTGCGCACGTATGTTTCATAAAGATGAAACATATTTAGAATCGATGGCGTGATTTATGCGCTGAATCCGGTACAAGTTAACTTTATGATTATAGGTATATAAATGGGAGAGAATTACATTTTATATCATATCGGGAGAGAGTCAGGGATGAGAGATAAAAACATGAGCCGTTGGAATACTTATGAGCCATTTTATGTTCGATTAGATGATAAAAAAATAGTCGACATTGTCATCACCCATCATGCGCACAGCCGTTGGCGCACCCGAATAGACGACGAAAAAACCGAACTTGAAGAAATATGCATGTTTTTGTGGGAAAGGCTGAAGAACGGCAAAATCGTACCGTATTACCGCGATGAGGAGGAAGTATATGTCATCGATGGCGATTTGCTTATGGTTGTGCAGTTTGCTGTGGTTGAGAAAGAAACGGATCTCGCCGGCAATCCCTTACATAAAATGATCGTCATTACCTTCCTCGGAAGCATGGCGAAAACGATAGAACTGCGCGACTTGAAGACGTATTATTCATGGCTGCGCCATTCGAGAAGAATGAAATTACTTAAACACAGCAGGAAGAGAAGGTAATTATCCAGAACCTCACTTCGACGGCACATGGGCCAAAATGCTGACGAGCTTGCCGAAAGGATCGCGCACATAAAATCTCCGAACGACCCAAGGCTCGTCGGCCGGGCCGTATTCGATCGGAAAGCCGGCTCGCTTCATGCGCTCAAGGGCATCGTCGACAGACGTATGCGAGCCTCCTTGTGAGGCGAAGCTGATTTGGATGCCCATCTCCTCTTGCGATCCGTTTGACCTTCATTTCCGATCTTCCTTCCTATCCCGTGAGCGGGCAAGCTTTTATGATTCATTTCAACTGTCCGATTGACAGGCTGATTTTGTAGTTCCCGAACTGCAGCAGGTCGTCGAGCAGCGCGGATAGTTCCGCCGGCGAGCCGACACGCACTCGTATCCAGTAACAGCCTTCGCCGCTGACGCGGTGGGCTTCGACGATTTGGCCGTTTTGCTGTATGAATGTGTTGAATGCTTGATGAGCAGTATTCGATTTCATAAAAACCGTAACGAACGCTTGAACCGCCAGGCCGATTTTTTCGGGATTCCAGCGCACTGTGTATCCTTCGATGACACCGAGATCCTGCAGTTTCCGCACCCGGGAACCGACCGCTTGTCCGGTTAAATGGACGATTTGCCCGATTTCCTTATGCGGCCGGGAGGCATCCTCCAGCAAGCATTGCAAAATGCGCAGATCGGTTTCATCGATGGTTGATTGGCTCATCTGCAAGTTCCTTTCACGTTGAAAATAATTGCCGGATTTTCGTTTCACCAGGTTGTATGCGGATTTTCCGGCACATTTTATAATTGTAACAGATTTAAGATGCAAACGTTAAGGAGTGCTGAACGATGAAACTTCAATTGATCCGCCACGCCACGCTTTGGCTGGAATATGGGGGAGTCCGCTTTTTGATAGATCCGATGTTTAGCGAAAAAGAGGCGAATCCGCCTATCCCCGGCACATCGAATGAAAGGCGCAATCCGCTCGTCGCGCTGCCGTCCCCGCTTGAGACTTGGCTCCAGCCGGACGCCGTTATCGTCACGCATCTGCATCCCGATCATTGGGATGAAGCCGCCGCGGCTGCACTGTCCAAATCGATACCGGTTGTGTGCCAACCGGGCGATGAATCGACGATAGCCGCCTCGGGATTCGAGTCGGTTACGGCTGTGGCATCCACCTTTACCGTGGGCGGGGTATCCCTGTCACGGACAAGCGGGCAGCATGGAACAGGGGAGATTGGCATCCGGATGGGACAAGTATCCGGTTTTGTTCTCCAGGCTGAGGGCGAGCCGACCGTTTACATCGCCGGGGATACGATATGGTGCGATGATGTGCAACATGCGCTCGATACGTACCGGCCGCAGCTGACTATCGTGAATGCGGGCGGAGCCCGGTTCACGGTCGGCGACCCGATTACGATGAACGCGGACGATGTGATCAGCGTTTGCCGCTATGCGCCGTACACCAAAGTCGTTGCGGTGCATGTGGATGCCATTAATCACTGTCTCACCACGAGAAGCGATTTGCAAGTGAAGTTGAATGAATCCGGGCTTTCTCCGCAGGCTGCAGTTCCCCAAGACGGCGAATGGATTTGACCTGTGGTAATGCGAACACCTGTCGATACTGGAAATTACAATCCGGTATTGACAGGTGTTTTCATTTGTTCGTTGAAGTTGAACTATTATAATAATATGGAGTATCCTGAGAAGCATTGAAATCTAATAATTAAGGTGTTGTTTTGAAATGGAGATCATAAAATTTAATGATGACTTGGAGCTTTATGGCAGGGAATTTCCTGACTTTGACGAGCTAAAGAACTACTGTACTACAACTCTTAATAATAAAAGCAATGCAATAGAAGCTAAAGTATATGCTATATATAACTACAGTAAATTTCATTTTGTATGTGCATCTAATGAAAAAAGTCTCTTCGATCCTAATGAAGAACTAATTAAAACAGGAATCCCAAGCGGAGAATATATCACATGTGATATCAATAGCTATGATCGGGTCGGAGATTTTTTAATCCAATCATCCTATAGAGTAGATCATACATCGTTTCTTTATATTGAGGAATACGATTTAAGTTCCGGGTCTATACAGGTTTACGTTTTATTAAGAAACAATGGTTTGAATTTAACGAGTATATCCAAATTTCCATACGAACAATCGCAAGATCTTAAGAATCATTATATTGCTAATTTTGTCGGTTCGTTAGAAATGAAACGTCTTCAAAATGGGTATATATGGGAGAATTTGAAAAAATACAACGCAGTGAGTATTGAAGAATTAAAAAGTTACTCGAAAAAGCTTAAAACCGTTCTATTTTTTTGGGATACCCACTGGAGTCTGCCTGTGTTGAATGTTCTTGGAAGAGACTGGGTTTTTACTATGGAGTACGAAATATTGCTTCATCATTACTTTGAAAAAAATTTTCCTGAAGACCTCTATATTTTTGATCAAACTTTGAAATGGACACTTGTTTTAACTCATGAACCTCAGAATGAGGACGGGTGGAAATATTTGAGAATTGGAGAGATTGCCCAATAAATCTTTCATAATGCCACAATTCAGGCTTGGAACTGAAGAGGCTGATTGGGCGAGAGTGGTTCCGACTGGGGGCAGGTCGGCAGAGCCGAGAAGACGGCGATAGATATAAGGAAGCATGCCTTCCGGCATACCTTGGCGATTTGTTTCAAGCGTGCATTCGTTCACCTCTTTGTGAAAAAATTCAAAATGGCCCAGCCCCTTTCCACGAGAGGGGTTGGGCCATTTTGCCAACAAGCGTCGGACAAAAATGTTAGATTATTCACAGAATTACTTTTCAAATTAAAGTAATATATGGAACAATGGGGATAAAATATTACAAAATATAGCATATGGGTAATGAATAATGATGTCACAAAGGCTATATTACGTTTATCAACAACAGCCAATACAGGATGAGTAAAGGAAACGGAGGTGAGGGCCATGGCAGGCTTTGAACAGATCCGGGTCAAGACCGCATACCCAATTCACCGGCTGGAGGATGTGCAGATCGAGTGGAAACCGGGGGAGCACGGACGGCTGACCGTGCGCGGAATCGTAGATGAGGCTGTCAACGTAAACGCAGCGCAGCAAGCATCGGCAAGCGATGAGATCCATGTCTACGAGTACGACGGCCAGCGGGAAACGACGCTGTTCAAAGGTTTTGTAAGTGCAGTGAACATGACGCATGCCAACGGCATATACGGCATCGAACTGGAAGGGCTGTCCGGTTCGCATAGGCTGGATGTCGCCAAGCGGCGGCGAACGTTTCAGGATGTGTCGATGGACTATCCGTCGCTTATCCAGGAGCTTTTGCAAGCCTATCCGCAGCAGGATGTGCTGTACAGCGTGGGCCAAGGCGCAGCGATCGGAGCGCCGGTGATCCAGTACGAGGAGACGGACTGGGAACTGCTGAAGCGTCTGGCAAGCCAATTCCAAAGCGTCGTTGTCTGTGATATCTTGGAAGCAAGGCCCAAGCTGTTTTTTGGCATGCCGCAAGGGAAAAGCGTCAGTCTGCCGGAGGATACGCCGTATAAGGCGGGTAAGGACCTGCTGGCTTTTCAGCGGGCCGGCGGTTATGAGGCAGGGCTGCACGATACGGATTTCTTTTACTATGAGGTAGACAGCATGGAGCGCTTGTCCCTAGGGGATGAGCTTGAATTCCGCGGTAAACGGATGGTGGTTAGCGAAGTTACCGGCCGCATGAATCGCGGACAGTTCGTGTACACGTACCGTTTGTCACGGGCAGAGGGGATTCGCAGGAGCCCTATCTACAACGAGAAGTTGACGGGCATCTCGCTAGAAGGGGAAGTGCTGGAGGTCAAGGGTGAGCAGGTGAAGCTGCATCTGAGCGTGGACCGCGAGCAGTCGAAGGACAAGGCGCACTGGTTCCCGTTCGCACCGGCGACCGGCAGCGCCATGTACAGCATGCCGAAGGCGGGGACTCGCGCCAGCCTGTACATTCCCGATGCCGAGGGACGGCAGGCGATCGTCGTAGGGGCGGTGCGCACCAATGGCGGCAGCTGCGCCAAAACAGGCGACCCGAGCAAGCGCTACTTCGGGACGGAGCACGGGAGCGAACTGGAGCTGACGCCGACAGCGATCAACCTGACGGGCGGGAGCAAGGAGCCGCTGAAGCTGAGCTTCGACGATGCGGTGGGCGTGACGATGACGAGCCACAAGAAGCTGACGCTAAACGCGAAGGCGGACATCTCGCTTTACACGCCCAAGCGTGTGGTCATCTACGCGCAGAGTCAGCTCATGGCGAAGAAGCTGAGCGCGCAAAGCGGCTTCTCGATCGAGAGCGAGTACCACTTTCTCGGAGCGAACGTAAGGGCGGAAGGAAGAGACCGCACCTCGTATGCGCCATTTGCCGACGAGCCGAAGCAAGGGACGCCACCTCCTCCACCCCCGCCGCCGGAGAAAAAGAAGTTTAGCTGGGGGAAGCTGGCGGGCAACGTGCTGGGCGCACTGGCGGTTGTGGCCGTGGTAGCGGTAGTTGCGGCAGTTACCGTAGCGACGTTAGGAGCCGGAGCGGTGGTGATCGGAGCCGTTGCAGCCGGCGTGATGGCAGCGGGAGCCGTCGCAGTAGGAGCGAAAGCCGTCTCGGATGTCCAGCGAGGGGAAGTGAGCGACTTTAGCGATTATTCCCCCGCCGATGCGTTTCGGGAGTTGATGAGCGGTGCGACATCCGGTGCGCTTTTCGGACCCATCAAGAAAGCATGGGAAGCGTACAAAGAATTTGATCCGATGAGCGCTGGCATCCTGGCAGGAATCGGCACGGTTGTAGAGGAAACCGTTCTGGGGTTGGCAGAC
>NZ_JBVYOL010000018.1:0-3205 GCF_056120505.1 Paenibacillus sp. sgz302164
TGCGCGCGCTTTACGCCCAATAATTCCGGACAACGCTTGCCCCCTACGTATTACCGCGGCTGCTGGCACGTAGTTAGCCGGGGCTTTCTTCTCCTATACCGTCACTTATGGAGCAGTTACTCTCCATACCGTTCGTCTAGGGCAACAGAGCTTTACGATCCGAAAACCTTCATCACTCACGCGGCGTTGCTCCGTCAGACTTGCGTCCATTGCGGAAGATTCCCTACTGCTGCCTCCCGTAGGAGTCTGGGCCGTGTCTCAGTCCCAGTGTGGCCGTTCACCCTCTCAGGTCGGCTACGCATCGTCGCCTTGGTAGGCCGTTACCCTACCAACTAGCTAATGCGCCGCAGGCCCATCNGCCTACGTGTTACTCACCCGTCCGCCGCTATCCCCGAAGGGACCGCTCGACTTGCATGTATTAGGCACGCCGCCAGCGTTCGTCCTGAGCCAGGATCAAACTCTCCAAAAAGGTGTTACCTTTATTGAAAGCTGAATAGCTCAATTTCAAAGCTGACGAGATTTTGCAATCTCTTGTTTTGGTTGATTGCTCAACCTTGCTGATACTTCATTTATTTGTTCAGTTTTCAAGGAGCTTTATTGCTGTCATTTAAAGCGTTAATGCGTCGCTTACGTGGTGACAGGTATTTATACTACCAGCTTTTAAAACAAAATGCAAGCGTCTTTTTCTAACTTTTTTCATCCATTATCTTACAACCCGCAATACCGCGTCCCGCCTGCATTTCTATGCATTCGGACAACAAAGGCCCTGCCGGACGCTGCAGTCCGACAGGTTCTTCATATTTCATCCCCGGAGGAAGCCGGGAATCAGGCTTCGCCTAACAGCCGCAACAGCTCCTGCTCATCATCAATGATCCGGATGCCGAGATCCTGCGCTTTTGTCAGTTTGCTGCCTGCGCTTTCACCGGCTACGACGATATCTGTTTTCTTCGATACGCTGCCTGTAATTTTCGCGCCGAGAGCCTCCAGCTTTTTAGCGGCTTCGTCCCGCCCCATGGTGCTTAACGTGCCTGTGAGCACAATCGTTTTGCCGAAAAACGGATTGTCCGGACTAGCCTCTGCGGCAGCCGGCTCTTCTGCCACGGGGCTAACCCCTGCAGCCAACATGCGCTGAATGCTGTCGATCATGACCGGATCCCGGAAAAACGTATAGATGCTTTCGGCAACAATCCCCCCTACGTCAGGGAGCGTAATAAGCTCCTCCGGCGTAGCCTCCAGCAGCTTGTCCAGGCTGCGGTAGTGGTCGGCCAGCACTTTGGTCGTCGTTTTGCCGGAGTTCGGAATGCCGAGCGAGTAAAGAAACGCGGCCAAATCGCGGGACTTGCTTTTTTCCAAAGCTTCCAGCAAATTTTTCGCTTTTTTCTCGCCGAACCGCTCCAGCTTGATGAGATCTTCGAATTGCAGGTAGTACAGATCCGCGGGATCGCGCACGCCAAGCTCTTGATGAAGCTGAGCGGCGGTCATTTCGCTGAAAGTCTCGATATCCATCGCATCGCGCGAGGCAAAATGCGTAATCCGCCCGATCAACTGCGGGCTGCAGCCCAGACGATTCAGGCAGAACAGATGCGCGCCGCGCATTTCCAGTTCGCTGCCGCAAGCCGGACAATGCGTAGGATACACGATTTCTTCGCCGTCGTTCTCCTCGGTCACTTTGCCGAGAATTTCCGGGATCACGTCATTCGACCTGCGGATATAAACGAGGCTGCCGAGGGCATGCTTCAAGTTTTTGCGTTCAATGTCGCCGATGTTGTTCAGCGTGCAGTTTTGCACGGTAACGCCTGCCAAATCGACGGCTTCGACTCTGGCGAGCGGCGTGATTTTGCCTGTACGGCCGACTTCCCAGGAAACGCTCTGCAAAACCGTCGTCGCCTCTTCAGCCTCAAATTTGAATGCTATCGCCCAGCGCGGGAACTTCTCGGTGTAGCCGAGCACCTCCCTCGTGCGCATGTCCGTAAGCTTGACGACGCCTCCGTCGATCAAAAAGTCAAAACCAAGCCGCTCTTCCGCAATCCGCTCCAGCTCAGCGGCAACATCTTCTATAGAATCAAAAAAACGCGTCCGATCGCTCACCTTAAAATGATTATCCTTCAAAAACTGCAGCATCTCGGCATGGTTTTGGAACTGGATCTGATCCGAATAGCCGACATTATAGAAGAAAGCGTTCAGCTTCCGCTCCGACGTTATTTTCGGATTCAGGTTGCGGAGTGCGCCTGCCGCTGCATTGCGGGCATTTTTGAGCGGCTCCGCGGCAGTCTTGTTATACTCCTCCAAAACGGAGAGGAACATCATGCCTTCGCCCTGTACTTCAAGCGTGCCTTGATCGTAGGGAATTTCGAGGGGAATCGACTTGATCGTCTTAATCTGCGCCAAAATGCCCTCGCCCACGACGCCGTTGCCGCGCGTAGAAGCCTGAACCAACTGCCCCTGCGAATAAGTCAGGTTCAACGTAAGTCCGTCAAACTTCAGTTCCACGACAAAAGAAGGGTCAGTCAGCGGCTGCTCCGGGTTTTTGCCGTTGTAGTCGGCGATCAGCTTCAGCACACGCGTATGCCAGGCCTGCAAATCCTCCGCGTTCTGCGCCTTATCCAGGCTCCACAAACGGGAAAGATGACGATGCGGCTCAAAGCCCTTGAGAATGTCGCCGCCGACCCGCTGCGTAGGGGAAGCAGGCAGGATCACTCCCGTTTCCCGCTCCAAAGCAACGAGCTTATCGTACAGCACGTCCCATTCCTTGTCGCTAATCGTCGGTTGATCCTGCGTGTAATAGCTGTGGTTATGCCGGTTAATTTCTTGAACGAGGGTTTTCATTGCCGCGATGGCATCTGTCATTACGGACTCTTCCTCTCTATATGAAAAAATTAGGTTTCCTTTTTGATCGGGGCAAACTTGGCCAACAGCCGCTTGAGGCCTACCGGCGCGGGAAAAGCGATTTGCAGCTCGGTGTCGTCACCCGAGCCTTTGACGGAAACGACGGTGCCGATGCCCCATTTGCCGTGCGATACTTTGTCGCCGGCTTTGTAGTCCGGCACCGGGCCGCCCGCGGCGGGGGGCACCGCCCGGAGCGCAGCCGGACGCGCGGCGGCTGCGGAAGCGCCCGGCGCCGCCGCGCCGGATGCCGTCCGGCCGAAGGCGGACGGCTGGCCCCACGCGGACGAGCCGGACGCCGTGCGGCTCGCCGTCCCGGCGG